>CANQZE010000093.1 GCA_947628255.1 uncultured Clostridia bacterium
CTAAAAAAATCGAGATGTGCTTTTGGGCCTTTTGCACACCCCGACAAACTGAGAACCAAGCAAAAGACCCTCAGCACCATAAAAAGAATTTCGCAATCGTAAGCTGAATCGGCTTATAAAAACAGCGGGCGCCAGCCCGCACCCAAGCGCAAAAATTTGCGAACCATATGCATATGCTGCCCCGCCTCAACGCACTGCAATCATATGCGAATATTGTGAGCATAAAATTTTCGCGCGCGGAGTACTAAAAAAATCGAGATGTGCTTTTGGGCCTTTTGCACACCCCGACAAACTGAGAACCAAGCAAAAGACCCTCAGCACGATCTCGATTTTTTTAGGGGTATCGCCAAGCGGTAAGGCAACGGATTTTGATTCCGTCATTCGTAGGTTCAAATCCTGCTACCCCTGCCATCGTCTCGTTAGCTCAGCAGGTAGAGCACCGCACTTTTAATGCGATGGTCCGGAGTTCGAATCTCCGACGGGACACCAAAAAACCTATCTTGCACAGATAGGTTTTTTTGTGTCACGAGGCATCTCTCGCGTTAGACACCAAAAGAAACCTATCTTGAACTGATAGGTTTCTTTTTATTGTGCCACGTAGGAGATTACGCCACAATGTGGCGTCCACGCTTTGCGTGGCGAACTCCTTGTCCGGACTGACGCGCCGCTTACGCAAGTAAACTTGCCCGCTCTGCTATTACGGCAGGCCGCTGGCCTTGCCTACGAATCTCCGACGGACGAGAGATATAGGGCGCCGTCATCTCTCGCGTTAGACACCAAAAAACCTATCTTGAACTGATAGGTTGGAATTGGTGTATTATCAAAGTTATTTAAGACAACAATGGAAAGAATTTATATGATTCTTTTGCACAAGCAAAACAAAACGGGTCAACTGCGCGGACAACTCAAAAAGCGACGTTTAAGGTCGCTTTTTGAACTGATAAAAATTTGATTATGCACAAATGCTTATCTGCGCCTCGTTTTGATAACTTTGCCGCCGGTGAGCAGGATCATCTTTGCGGCGTCGATGGAAAAGTCGTCGCCTTCGACGGTGAGCGGCTTGTCCAGAATGCCGCGTGCGAGAACTTTGACAAAGGTCATACGCTTGTCGAAGCCCTTGATGCGTTTTTTCATCTCGTCGAGGGTGACATACTCGCCCGCCTCGAAGTTGCGGCTGAGTACGTCGACGTTGACAAAGCCCGTGCGAGTGCGATCGGCAAAGCGCACGCTCTCCTCTATGAGATGCGTCGCTCTCTCGTCGGAGATCATCTTTTTGACGCTTTCCGCCTTGACCTCGCGCACGACCTCGGAGGGCTTAAGCGGCGCGGAATTTTCTTCCATATCCGCCGCGGCGTCCTCGAACTCTTGCTCGCTCATAAGCACTTTGATGAGCTTGCGTCCGATGAGGCTCTCGAGCGTGTCATAGGGATAATCGTTTGAAAAGTTTGTGACCTCGTCCGAGATCTTTTCCGCGCCGAGGCGAGCCATCACGATGGCGATCAGCTCTTTTGCATAGCGAGCGCGCAAGTCGTTCTTGATGAGGTATGCAAGCGGCACTTCCTTGTTTTTGACGACGTCGCTGAAGTCCTCGATCTTGTACTTGCTGTCGATATAATCGTTGGGATCAAGCGGCAGATACAGGCAGAGTTTCTTACCTCTGAACTGCAATTTTGCCACTCTTTCGCGGCCGATGCGGAAGTTTTCGTGTCTCCAGCTTATGCGGCTCTTGACGCCCTTATACGACACAAGTTCGCTCTTGATCTCGTCATAATAGCTCTTGGTCTTGTCGTCGGATTGGATGAGCCTCGAGGTGTAGCTGCGATCATAGCGCACAAGCACAAACAAATGCCGTTTTGCGTCGTACGCTCTGCCGCTTGCCTCGCCCGTCTCCTCGAAGTTTGTGAGATATCCGATCTCTTCTTCCTCGTCGATGCTCTCCTGCGCGGGAGCTTGTTCCTCTATGACTTCCTCTTGAGGCTTAGGCTGACTCGGGGTATGTTCTGTCGCGGTCTCCTCGATCGCCTCGCCCTCGACGGAATTTGTGAAATCCTTTTGCTCGATGGGTTCTTCTTCGACGGGTTCCTCAACGGGAAGCGGCTCTTGCGCTTCGTTTTTCGCCTTATTTTTGAGGATGAGCATAGCCGCTATCACTGCCGTCGCGACGACGATGAGCGCTCCAAGCACGGCGCATACCGTGACCGCCGGCGACGGAACGATGATCGCGCCGAGCAAAAGCGCGGGCAACACGCTCACGTACGTCTTGTTTTGATTGTTTTTATTCCTCTTCTTGAGAGCAATCACGACAATCGCGACGCACTCTATCGCGAGGATGAGCGCGAGCAATATGATGAGCCACCAGAGATTGAGCGTGGGTTCGCTCATAATGTAGAAGTCCGAGAAATGCGTGGTGTCAAATTCCATATATGTCTTACCTCCCTCCTCGCTGATCGTAGTCTTGAACACTTCGAGCGCGCCCGTCTCGCTGTTGAGATAGACGACCTGCAGCCCTATGCGGTTTTTGAGTTCGTCGGTGAGCAACAGCTTGATCTTGTAGGTACCGTTGAACTCCTCGATACGCGCGCCCGCCTTAAGCAGATAGATGTCGAGCGTGAGAGTGATCTTTTTACCCTTGACGGCTTTCTTCATCTCGTCTTCGGACAAATTAGAACCGTCTGCCGCCCTAAATTTGCCCTTACTTATCGCCTCGTCGATCCTCTTTTGCGTGTCGCGATCCACCTCGTCGACGTGGAGAGTCGTGCCGCCCTTTATGCCGCTGTCGTTGGTGACGATGCCGAGCAAACCGCCCGCGTTCTCCTGCGCGCCGTCCTCGACGTTGCCTTGCACGTCGATTCCGTCCGTTGTGGCGCTTGTCTTGTCGGAATCGCCGAGTTTGCCGAGCGCGTCATTCTTGATGTCGTCGAGCTTGCTCTTGGCGTTTTCAACAACATTTGCCTCGCCCGCGTGCGGTTTGACGTCCTGAGCCGTCACCTCATCCATCTTCGCCTTAGCCTCTGTCACGATATCCTCGAGAGCCTTGACCTGCGCTTCGCTGTACTCGCCGCTGTCCTTTTTGCTTTGCACGTCGGCGTTGAGCGCGGCGACAATGTCGTCCTTGTCGCCCGCGTGTTCCAAAAGATCTTCGCCCGTGCTGTACACCGCGTCAAGTTTGGCTTTTTGACTGTCGAGATGGTTGTCGGAATGACTCGTCTCGGGTTCGTACGCCACGCCGCTCAAATCATCTTTTGCATCTTTGAGCGCGGCATTGACGTTGTCTCCGCTTCCCTCTTCTTGAGCCTTCTGCTCGAGTTGAGCGAGCAATTGCTCTCTGTACGCCTCAAACTCCGCCTTTCCGCTCATATCGGCGAGCATATCTTCGACGCTATCGTACTTTGTGTCGCCGCTCTTTGCCTCCGCGTCGAGTTGCGCCTCGACCTTAGCCTTGATGTCGTCGTCAAGGCCGTTCAAAAACTCCTCCAAATCTTTCGCGGCGTCCTCGATATCCTGCTTGTCCGCGGGAGTAAGCTCCGCAAACGCCTTGCCGAACACGGGATGCTTGTGTTTGAAGTCCTCAAGTTCCGCCTTGGCGAGCATATCCTTGAGCTTCTCGTCGTACGAGGCATATTCTTCCTCAGCCGCCTCCGCGTTCAACAATTCGTTGAATTTCTCCTTGACCGCCGTATCCGTCAACGCCTCTCTTGCCACGGCGAGATCGTCTATCGCGGATTGGATATCCGCCTTGTCGTCCTTCGTCACGTCGGCGAGTTGCTTCTTGACAACGGGATTCTCGTCCTTATATTTGCCTTCCGCGACCTTTGCCGCGTTTTGATCATACTTCTCGCTCTTGAGCGTCTGCTTTTGGGCTTCAAGCGCGGGAGCGTTCTCCTCCGTGACGGACTTGTAAGCCACTCCGCCTATATCTTGTTTGCCCGTTGCCGCCGCGGCCTTAGCGCTCTCGCTGTCTCCCGCGAGCGTATCCAGTTGTCCCTTAAGCTCTTCCTTGTACGCCTCGAACTCCGCCTTTGCGAGCATATCCTCGAGTTTTTGCGTGTAGCTCTCATAGCCTTCCGCTTCGGCTTCGGCGTTAAACTTATTCACAAACGCGTTGAAAGCGTCGTTGTCCGATTTCAGACTCTCTTCGATATCCGCATACGCTTTCTTTGCGTTTTCAAGCGCCGTAAAGTCGTCCTTTGTCACGTCGGCGAGTTGCTTCGCGACAACGGGATTTCCCTCTTTGAACTTCTTCTCTAGCACGCTCGCCGCATTGGAATCGTACTTCTCGCTCTTGAGAGTTTCCTTCTGCTCGTCAAGCGTGGGAGCGTCTGTCTCCTTGTTGGAAAAATATTGCACGTCGTCTATGGCTTGCTTTGCCGTTGCCGCCGCGGCCTTAGCGCTCTCGCTGTCCCCCGCGAACGTATCCAGTTGCCCCTTAAGCTCTTCCTTGTACGCCTCGAACTCCGCCTTTGCGATATAGTCCTCGAGCTTCTGAGCAAAATCCTCATATCCATCGACAAATGCGTCGTTGTTGAGATCGACTTTTTGGTCGTCGCTCAGATTGTCGAAATATTCTTTCGCTTGTTTGAGTTCGTCGACTTTTGAGGGATCTATCGAGTCAAAGTCATCCTTTATAGAGGGGAATTGCTCATACATCTTTTCGCGCTCGTATTGCGAAGGCGCGTTTTCGGCGATGTTGTCCAGCGACAAATTCACGCTGTAATCCTCTTCAGTGCCGCCGTCCACGGAGAGATCGTCGATGCTCTTCTTGAGATCTTCCGTCAACTTTTTCGCCACTTCGGAGGCGCCCGCGAGCTTGTCGAGCATATCCTTTATCGCCGCCTTCTTTTTGTTGAGCAGATCGTCGCGCAGATCGTCCATATCGTCCTGCGACTCCACGATGTAGTTTTGAGCCAAATCGTCCAAAGCGTCGTTGATGTCATTCAAATCGTCCTCGGTCACGCTCTCCGTCGTCTTGCCAAGGATGTCGCTATGATCTGTCTCGAACTTCTCGCGATCGTAGCCTTCGACTGCCGCCCTCGCGTCCTCTATAGCCTGTTGCGCTATGCCGTCGAGCGCGGAAATGTCAGTTTCGGCGTTGACATCATCCTTTGCGGCGTCGAGGATATCGCCCGCGGCTTTGACCTTGCCTTCCTTATGGTTGTCGTCCGCGTCGATGGAGCTTTCGATCTCCTCCCTTCCGCTCTCTATAGCGGCGAGGGCGCGGCTTCTTGCGATGTGCAATTTGGTCTCTTCCACTTTGGCGTCAATTTCCTCTGCCGTGGAGAGGCCGTCTATTTGAGTCTTGGCGTTTTCGGCATATTCCTTGACCTCGTCGCTGTCGCCGGGGAGCAAGAACGCGTCGATGATCTGTTTCGCTTCCTCTCTGTCGAGCGCGAGCAAAGCGTCGCCAAGCGGCCCTTCGAAGCTCTCTTCCAAGGTCTTGCCCGTGGCGTCGACAGCGTTCAGCGTGCCGACCTGCGCGTTGTAGACTTCGTCTATTGAGGCGCTGTACGGCGGGAGACCGTTTGCCTCGTATG
>CANQZE010000094.1 GCA_947628255.1 uncultured Clostridia bacterium
CTTGAAAAGACGTTTTCGACGTCGCTGGATTTTAACATCGACGGCGTGTACAATTTTCGTCTCTCGGCGCTGACGGACAGTTGGAAAGAGCTTGCCGAAGTCGCGGCGAGATTGCTCGAAGGAGTGGGCGACGACAGCGAGCTGTATGATATCGCCGCGTTTATCACAGGAAGCGACGGAGGAAAAAATCAACTCCTCATCGACAGAGGCAACCTGAAAAACATCACCTGCCACAAGAACGTCGAAGTCGTCAACCTTTTCGACAGGCAGGAACTCAACCTTCTCAGCGCCATTTTGGGCGAGCGCCCCATAGAGATCCTAGTGAGGCAGGGCGAACTTTCGGGAGCGATGCGCACGACGTTGAAACGTATCGCAAGAGTGATAGAGAAATAAAAAATCCGACTAAATACACGAAAAGTATTTTACAAAATTTGGCAAAAATGAAATATCGCCTGTTCAGAGGCGATATTTTGCCGTATTTTTGCGCTTTTAGGCTAGCGATAGTAAAATAAAAACACAAATCGTGTATTTCATATATTAAATATAAAACACGTATTGTGTTTTATCATATAAACCGATTTGAAGTTGTTCAACAAATTTGCGCCCCGTTGCTCGCTTATGCTTGCGCGATCTCAAAAAAATGTGTATTATAAAAGATAATTGTATAATAATCATCGTATGCCCGCGCGAAGGGCATTGGAGTTGTATGGCAAAAAGTGCGAAATATTTGAAAACGTCGTTTTTGGGCGGAGTGGGCGAGATCGGCAAGAATATGACGGTCATCGAGTGCGGCGAGGATATGATCGTCGTGGATATGGGCGCCTCCTTCCCCAAAGAGGACAGCCCCGGTATGGACGCGATCATCCCGGACATCACCTATCTCAAGCAAAACCTGAAGCGCCTCAGAGGCGTCGTGCTTACCCACGGCCACGAGGACCACATCGGGGCAATCCCGTATTACGCGGACGTCCTCAAGGGCGTTCCGATTTACGGCACTTCTCTCACGATCGGATTGCTCAGACGCAAACTTGAGAAGAACGCAAAAAAGTGCAATCTCGTCACTGTCGCCGCGGGAGACACTGTGACTCTCGGCGGGATCAAGGTCGAATTTATCAAGGTGTGTCACTCGATGGCGGGCGCTTGCGCGCTTGCGGTGTACACTCAGGGCGGCACTGTGTTCGTCACGGGCGACTTCAAGATCGACAACACTCCTATTGACGGCAAAAAGACAAACATCCAGCGCATTGCCGAGATAGGCGCAAAGGGCGTCGCGCTGATGTTGGGCGAATCAACAAACGTCGAGCGCAAGGGCAGTTCCACATCCGAGATGGTCGTCGGACAAAATCTGGAGGGCATCTTTGCCGCAAACAAGAAAAAGCGGCTGATCGTCGCTTGCTTTGCCTCTTCCAACTATCGCGTGCAACAGGTGCTGACTCTCGCGCACAAATACGGCAGAAAGGTCGTGCTTGCGGGCAAGAGTATGAAGGGAATGGTCGATGTCGCGTCCGCTTGCGGCGAGCTTAACGTGCCGAAGGGCGTCATTGTCGAGAGCATAGGCAAACTCAAACCCGGCGAGACTTTGATCCTTGCGACAGGGTCTCAGGGGGAGCCGTTGTCCGCGCTCAACAAATTGAGCAAAGGCGAATTCAACAAGATAAACGTCGGCTCAGACGATGTGGTCGTGCTGTCGTCATCGCCCATACCCGGCAACGAGAAGGCGGTGTACGACGTCATCAACGCGCTGTTCAAAAAGGGCGCGGAGGTCATTTACGACAGTATGAACGACATCCACGTGTCTGGGCATGCATATGAGGAGGAGCTGAAGTTGATGCTGTCTTTGGTGCATCCAGAATATTTTATGCCCGTCCACGGCGAGTATCGGCATCAGCACAAGCATTCGGCGATTGCGCGCGCGTTGGGCATTCCGTCCAAAAATATCGTCATTCCCGCGATCGGCGAGAGCTACAGCGTGACGTCGAAGGGGTTCAGAAAGCACTCCAAAGTGCATGCGGGCAACATATATGTGGACGGCGTCATACTCGAGGACGGCGAGGCTGTGGTGAGCGATCGCAGGTCGCTTGCGGAATACGGGATGATCCTCTTGCTCGCGGCGGTGGATATCTCCCGAGGAGCGCTTGCGGGCGAAGTGGACGTTGTGGCGCGAGGCTTCAGTTTGACGGACGACGTGGAGCGCAGCATCAAAAATGCCGTCGCGGACGCGGTGTATTCTTCGGATTTCGACAAAGCCGACATCGACGAGTATGCAAAATGTATGAAGAGAGCGGTGAGGAAACTCTTTATGAGGGACAGACAGTTCCCCATAATAATTCCCGTCGTAGTGGAGGATTAGTATGAAAAGAAAGCCTATTATCTTGATTATGACCTCTCACGAGGAGCAGAGCGGGGTCGCGCGCCGTCTTGCCGACGCCATTTCCGCCACAGGCACGCACAACGTCGTGATTATGGGGGACGAAAAATACGGCGCCGTCGCAAAGCTGTCCATACTCGACAGGCTGATGGACGCGGGACAGGAATATCAATATCTTCTCGAGCGCAAAGACAGAGGCGTCCTCCGCGACAAATTGAAGATACGCAAATTTTCAAAGCGCGTCACCCGCATAGGGAATATGCTGAGGAGGTTCAATCCCGAATATGTACTGTGCGTGACGCCGTATGCGCACCATTGCGCCATAGAGGCAAAAAAAAAGTTGCATTCGCGCGTCAGAATACTCTATCTTGTGATGTCGTTCACGGCTCCGAAGCGCGGGGCGGACTCAGCAACGGATACATACATCGTCGAGAACGCGGACGTCAAAGCCGCGCTCGTGAGAATGGGAGTGCATCCAAAGGACGTTATGACGCTCGGGCTTCCTTTTGACAGCGTCAAACTTGACGGAGCGGAGCGCGCCGCCGCAAAGCAGGAGCTTGGACTGCCGTCATCCAAGACGGTGTATGTGGATATCCACGACAAAAAACAGCTCGACGAAGTTTTCAATCTGCTTCTCGATCAAGGCAATATCGCGACCCTCGCCGTCAGGTGCGAAAACGCAAAACACAGGCAGGCGCTCAGCGTTATGGCGCAGCGCGTCGCGGATGTGAACATCGTCTTTATTGCAAACAAGGAAAAGCTGGACGATTTTTTGAGAGTTTCGGACATCGCCGTGACAAGCTATGACGTGCCGCTCATCTACAAGTGCCTCAAGATGGGCATACCGCCGATCGTGATATCGAACGACGAATTTGTCGAGACGGACGTCTCCTATCTGCTGTCTCACGGACTCATCGTGCGCGCGAAAGAGGATATCGAGGTGGTCGGATTGATTTATCGCCTGTTGCAGACGGATCTTTCCGAGCAACTCGTCGCCAACGGGCAGAAGTGGACGGAGCTGAGTTCGGTGGATGAGATCGCCAACTTTTTGGTCACTTATCTCGGGGTTTGACAGGAGGAATTATGAAACCATTGATCGCAGTCGTGGGGCGTCCGAACGTGGGCAAATCCACGCTGTTCAACAGAATCGCAGGCAACAGGATCGCTATCGTCGAGGACACGCCGGGCGTCACGCGCGATCGCATATACGCGGATTGCGAGTGGTGCGGGCGCGCTTTCACATTGATAGATACCGGCGGATTGGAGCTTAAAAGCGACGACGAGATGTGGAATCACATCCGCATTCAGGCTCAGATCGCCGTGGACAGCGCGGACGCAGTGCTTTACGTTGTGGACGGCAAGACGGGACTCACGACGGACGACAGCCTCGTGTGCGGATTTTTGAGGAGATCGGGATTGCCCGTCGTGCTTGCGGTCAACAAGATCGACAACGCATATATGGATTCCGTCTACGATTTCTATGCTCTCGGCTTCGGCGAGCCGTATGCGGTCAGCGCGGAGCAGGGCAAGGGCATAGGCGATCTGCTTGACGCGCTTATGGCGGTCATCCCCGCCGCTCCTGTCGAGGAGGATCCCGATCGCGTCAAGATCGCGATAGTCGGCAAGCCCAACGCGGGCAAAAGCTCCATCGCAAACAGATTGCTCGGCTACGATCGCAGCATCGTCAGCGACATCGCTGGTACGACGCGAGACGCAATCGATACTCAGCTCAATATCGGAGACGAAAAATATCTCATCATCGACACCGCGGGTATGCGCAAAAAAAAGGCGGTCGACCTTGACGTGGAAAGATATTCCGTGATGAGATCCATCCTCGCCATCCGTCGCGCGGACGCCGTTCTCATTGTCTGCGACGCGAACGAAGGGCTGACGGAGCAGGACGTCAAGATCGCAGGTATGGTCCACGAAGAGGGAAAGCCGTCCGTCGTCGTTATGAACAAGTGGGACCTTGTGGACAAAGATTCGCATACTATAAATTCGTTTGAGAAAAAGCTGAGAGAAGATCTGAAATATATGGATTATTTCAAATCCGTGTACGTCAGCGCGCTCAATGGCAAGAGGATAGACAATCTGCTGCCTGCCGTGCGCGAAGTCGTGCAAAACAGCCGTAGGCGCGTGCCGACGGGATTGCTCAACGAAGTGATGGGCGAGGCGACCGCCATCAGCGAACCGCCGTCTTATCTCGGGCGCAGGCTGAAAATATTTTTCGTCACGCAGGTCGGCGTAGCGCCGCCTACGTTTGTTCTCAAGGTCAACGATCCCACGCTTATGCATTTCAGCTATAAGCGCTATCTTGAGAACGCGCTGAGGAAAAGTTTTGACTTTTCAGGCACGCCGATAAGGCTGCTCATCAGGGCGAACGGCGGGGACGAAATGTGAGCATAGATCGGGATCAAGTTGTCAAAAAGACGACTTTATTCGACAATTTTCGACAAATAAACACTTTTTCGTGCATTTTCGCATATAAAATGCACAGGAGGCTGTATTGTGGCAAAATACGATTTCAACGAGGCAAAGGAGCAATATGAGGCGCTGAAGGCTTTGGGCAAACAGGTGGATATGACCCGCGGCAGACCGTCCGAAAAACAGTTCGCGGTGGGGATGAGAATGCTTGAAGGCGCGGACGCGTTGGACTATAAATATGCGGGAGGTGACGCGCGCAATTACGGCGATCTTGCGGGCATTCCCGCCGCGCGGGAGCTGTTTGCGCAGCTGGGGGATTATCCGAGCGCGCGGGCCTACGTGGAGCGCTGCGACACGCGATTGC
>CANQZE010000095.1 GCA_947628255.1 uncultured Clostridia bacterium
AAAAACGTCGGCAGCTACATTGACGGCGCGATAAGAGAGGAGGCGGCGGAGTGAAAAAACTGCTGAATACGCTGTACGTCACCTCCCCCGGGCGCTATCTCTCGCTCGACGGAGAAAATGTCGTTGTGCTCGAAAACGAATCGGAGATCGCCCGCGTCCCGCTCCACAATCTTGAAGGGATCGTGACGTTCGGCTACACCGGCGCGAGCCCGGCACTGATGGGCGCTTGCGCGGAAAGAGACATCTCTCTCTCGTTTTTGTCGCCGAGCGGTAGATTCCTCGCGCGCGTCTCCGGCGAGCAGCGCGGAAATATTCTTTTGCGGCGGGAGCAGTACAGGGTCGCGGACCGCGAGGAAAAGAGCATCCTCATAGCGAGAAACTGTATCGTCGGCAAAATATATAACGCCAAATGGGTGCTTGAACGCACCGCGCGCGACTACCCGATGAGGGTCGACGTTCAAAGGATAAAATACGTCGTTTCCATGCTTGAAGACGGAATGGCGGAGGCGCGCAAGTGTTCGTCGGCGGATCATCTGCGCGGCATCGAGGGCGTCGCCGCGGCGGAATATTTTTCGGTATTTGATGAGATGATCCTCCGCCGCAAGGAATATTTCGCCTTTTCCGGGCGAAACCGCCGTCCCCCGCGCGACCCCGTCAACGCTATGCTCTCGTTTGCGTATACGCTGCTTTCAGGGATGTGTCAAAGCGCGCTTGAGGCGGTGGGGCTCGACCCATACGCCGGTTTCTTTCACACAGACCGCCCGGGCCGTGCCTCGCTCGCGCTCGACATGATGGAAGAGCTGCGCTGCGTCATGGCGGACAGATTTGTCCTTTCGATGATAAATCTCGGCGTCGTCGACGGCAGCTCGTTCATAAGCAAGGAGAGCGGCGCCGTCATAATGACGAATGAGGCAAGGAGAAATTTTCTTTCGCATTGGCAGAAGAAGAAACAGGAAGTCATCACGCATCCGTTTTTGGGAGAAAAGGTCGAGTGGGGCACGGTGCCGCACGTGCAGGCAATGCTCCTTGCCCGCCATCTTCGCGGCGACATGGACGAGTATCCGCCGTTTTTGTGGAAGTGAGGACCGCGTATGCTTGTTTTGATAACGTATGATGTAAATACGGAGACCGCCGCGGGCAAAAGGCGGCTGCGCCGCGTTGCGAAGGAATGTGTCAACTATGGGCAGCGCGTGCAGAATTCAGTGTTCGAGTGCAGTCTTGACGCGGCAAAGTGCCGTCAGGTCAAGGCGATACTTGAAGGGATAATAGATAAGGAAACGGACAGTCTACGCTTTTACTATCTCGGCAATAACTATAAGAATAAGGTCGAACACATAGGCGCAAAGGCGAGCTTTGATGTGACCGACCCGCTTATAGTATAAAAGCGGTGCGAACGCAGAGCGATCATAAAACCCCCGGCGTTTCGCACCGTAAAAACCACGTATTTATCGGCGCGATGTAACTTTAAATTACACAAAAAGTGTATTCGCGCAGAAAATACAACAATTTTTTGTGCAAATATGCGCATACGCACCCCATGAATTTGTGCGTAATTGCTGTCGGGCTCCCCCGCGGAGCCCGTGGATTGAAATGTCAAATGGAGGCTTCTTGAGCCTCCAAACCCAAAGTCGGGCTCCCCCGCGGAGCCCGTGGATTGAAATTGCTCATCCTCATGACCGTTGCCAACGCTACCGTTGGGTCGGGCTCCCCCGCGGAGCCCGTGGATTGAAATTTGACAGCGCCTAAAAAGTCGCTCTACACACGGTGTCGGGCTCCCCCGCGGAGCCCGTGGATTGAAATGTCAAACGGTAGATGTATTGAATAAGATCATTAGTCGGGCTCCCCCGCGGAGCCCGTGGATTGAAATATCACAACAGCATTCCCGTCTGAGCCGGTCGCGATGTCGGGCTCCCCCGCGGAGCCCGTGGATTGAAATCAATCTCTCCTGCACTTTGTAAAACAACTCCTTACGTCGGGCTCCCCCGCGGAGCCCGTGGATTGAAATACTGTTGAGGGCGAGCCGTTCGGGAAGCAGCGTGTCGGGCTCCCCCGCGGAGCCCGTGGATTGAAATAATCAATCAGGGCATTGTTGCTTCTGCGATAAAGGTCGGGCTCCCCCGCGGAGCCCGTGGATTGAAATACGTTCTTCACAGGCGTAATAAATGCCACCTTCGTCGGGCTCCCCCGCGGAGCCCGTGGATTGAAATGATACACCAACCTCAGCCGCAAAATCAGTAACAGTCGGGCTCCCCCGCGGAGCCCGTGGATTGAAATGCGCTTACTCCCACCGGAAGAAAAAGGACGCAAAGTCGGGCTCCCCCGCGGAGCCCGTGGATTGAAATGCAGATGACGAATTTCCTAAGAAGTGGGAGGATTGGTCGGGCTCCCCCGCGGAGCCCGTGGATTGAAATAGGTTCTCACGGCTAACCTTGTTAGGATTGTAGTCGTCGGGCTCCCCCGCGGAGCCCGTGGATTGAAATTTTCGTGGGCGTCGCCGATTTTAAGAGAGAGGAAGTCGGGCTCCCCCGCGGAGCCCGTGGATTGAAATTTCTCCCGCAGTTCGCGCACGCGGAGCGCGAAAAGTCGGGCTCCCCCGCGGAGCCCGTGGATTGAAATACAATTCCGTCAAAGGAAGATGGAATAAAGACGGTCGGGCTCCCCCGCGGAGCCCGTGGATTGAAATGTTTCTTGCCGGATATAACGAGATGATATGGCGTGTCGGGCTCCCCCGCGGAGCCCGTGGATTGAAATATCCGAGCGGACACCGCGTCGGCGTCTTCGTCGAGTCGGGCTCCCCCGCGGAGCCCGTGGATTGAAATACTAGTGAACGCATGGAGGTACGACAGGCCAGAGTCGGGCTCCCCCGCGGAGCCCGTGGATTGAAATACCTTGACAATGCTGTCCTCGGAGATACGGCCGTAGTCGGGCTCCCCCGCGGAGCCCGTGGATTGAAACGTCTGCATGACGATATGTGCCGCGTGCATCGCTGGTCGGGCTCCCCCACAGAGCCCGTGGATTGAAATACGTGCGACCCGTACCCGACGGGCTATGATACGAGTCGGGCTCCCCCGCGGAGCCCGTGGATCGAAATGCAAATATCGGTCAAATTCCGAAATTCGAAAAGTTTCGGGCTCCACGCGGAGCCCGCGGATCGAAGTGCGAAGGGACTGCTCCGGCAGGCAGGCAAAAACATCGGCGGTCATACGGGATGCGGACTGTTACGTCCTTTTCACCGAGAACGACGAGCCCGGCACACGTTTTACACCTCCGGATCAGGCAAAACTGTGCTGAGACGAGATCGGACACACCCTGACTGCAAAAGAGCGATTTCATCGGCCCGACAGCGCTCTTCAACAGTTCAAAGGATATGCCCGCATCCGCAATGATCGGTCGTTTTGCTGTGCTGCCTTCACTTTTGCTTTCCGCCTCTGCTCTGCCTTTAACGTCCGTTTTTCTGAAAGACCTCGTTTATTTCCTCCGCCGACAGATGGTTTTCCGACAGAAGCCTTTCGACAAGCGCGTCGACCGAGGGTCTGTTTTCCTCTATAAGCCTGACCGCTTTTTTCATTTCCTCGGAAAGTATCGCATTCACGCGGTCGCGGACCTTTGACGGGATCTCGCCCTCCCCCGCCGCATGCAGATCCATCACGGCGAGGCCGAAATCTTCATCCATCCCGTATTTGCATATGATCTGACACGCCGTGTATGTCGCCGCGGCAAGATCTCCGCTTGCGCCGGTCGACATTCCGTCGCTCTCCCCGTAGTAAACGAGCTCTGCGGCACGGCCTCCGAGCGCCGTTCTGATCTTGGAAAGCAGCTCGTTCTTGGTGTAAACGCCCTTGTCCTCCTCGTCGCCGTGCTGCATATATCCGCCGTGGCCGCCCCTTGCGACTACGGTTATGTACGAGGGCACCTCCCCGCTCTGCCAGCATATGAACGCGTGTCCCGCCTCATGTCTTGCCGTGCGCTCGAGCTGAGAGGGGTCCCACTGCCTGGTCTCGCCGCCGTTGAAGGTCTCAAACGCCTCGTCAAAGATCGCATCGGTGACCTTGGCGCTGCCCTCCCTTATGGCGGTGCGCAGGGACAGCTCGAGCACTGATCCAAGCTCGGCAAGGCTCATCCCCGTCGACCGGACGGCGATGTTTTTGATCTTTTCCTCGGATATCTCAAAAGACGGCCTCTCCGAAAGCTTCATGCGGATATACCTGATGCGCTCGTCACGCGTGGGAAGATCGATATAAACTCTCCTGTCAAACCGGCGGAGGAGCGCCGGGTCAAGGCTCTTTTTGCCGCCCGGTCTTATGTCAAAATTTGTAGCCGCAAGCACAAACACCGGCTTTGCGGCATCGCTTCTGAAGCCGTCCATCTCGGTCAGAAACGCGGTGAGCGTCGCTGCGGCGCCCTCGGAATTTTCACCGCCGCTCCTCTCCCTTGCGATAGCGTCTATCTCATCTATGAACAAAACGGCGGGCGCATACTTTCGGGCGGTCCGGAACAGCTCGTGTACCTTGTCGGGACCCTCTCCGACATACTTTTTCAGGAACTGGTTCCCCTCGGCGGTTATAAATGTCACATCGGATTCGCTCGCCATCGCCTTGGCGAGCATCGTTTTTCCGGTGCCCGGAGGCCCGTACAGAAGGACCCCCTTCGGCGCGCTGACGCCCGTGCCCATATATTTTTTCGGGTTTTTCAGGTACTCAACGAAATATTTCAACTCTTTTTTTGCGTCCTCTGCGCCGATCACCTGGTCAAAGCGCACATTCGGCTTTGAAACGCTCCTGAGAATGTTTTCGGAATCCTCCGCATCGACGGCGACCGTCAACTCGAAGTCAAACAGCCTGATCTCTGCCGATTTGCCGTCATCCGTTATAAGCTGCGCGGTCTCAAAAGTTACGAGTTTATTTGCTTTTGCAAGGGATGCCATGCTGTTCTGCCGGCGAAGCATTTCGCAAACCGAGCTTATTTCGTCCGCAAAGCCGTTCCCGCCGTCCGTCAGCGTGACAAAACCTCTCACCCCCTGGCGAAGATAAGACAGCCGTTCCTCCGCGTTCAGCTCACACCCGGGTGTCTGCAAAAGATATATGGGCATGTCGGGATGCCTTTCCCTTACATACCAGAAAAGATCCCTCGCCCCGGATTCCATATC
>CANQZE010000096.1 GCA_947628255.1 uncultured Clostridia bacterium
CGATAAGGCGCAAGCGGAATTCGCCTTTGTTGTCAAGATAGATCTCCCACTTGGGGCATTTTTGCTCGACGGGTTTCTTGAGCGTCTGATCTTCGATGGGGGCTGTCGCCGCGTTGTTCATCACGCTTTGGATGCCGCCTTTGCACGCGGTCAGATCTTTGTACGCGCCGCCCGGGACGGCAAGCACTCTCTTGTTTGACGAGTAGAGTTTGTACACAAAGTTGCCTTTGTCCGTCTTTTTGATCACGAATTTGCCGTGTTGCGGCATACTGTCATCTGCTTCGACGAGAACTTTTTCTTCATCATTGCTCATTTTTTTATCCTCCTTCTTTGCGGGTGTTTTCTTTTCTGTTGCTTGGGACGGGGCAGGGGCTGCCGCTTTCTTCTTTGCGGCGGGTTTTGCCTCGGTCGTTATGGGAGTCTCCGCCTTCTTTGCGGTCTTTTTGGGAGTCTCGCTCTGTTCGGGTTGAGCCTCCGTCTTTTTCTTTGCGGGAGCTTTTGGTTGCGCCGTCTCGGGTTGAGCCTCGGACTTCTTGGCCGGTTTCTTCGCGGCGGGCTTTTCGGCTTCCTGCGTGGGCTGTTTTGTAGCCTTTGGCTCCTTCTTTGTCGGAGCCTGTTCCGCGACCGCTTTCTTTGTCGACTTCTTTGCGGCCTCTTCCTTGGGAGCTTCTTCCTTGGGAGCCTCTTGCGGGGCTTGCTTCTTGGGCGCGATCGTCGCTATTGCCCAAATGCTGTCCACATTTTGAGCGACTGGCTTGGATTTTTTGACCTGTTTGGGTTGAGGTTGTTCCTCGGGTTGAGGCTCGGCGAGTTGTTCGGGCTGAGGTTGCTCTTGAGTGGGTTGTTGCGACTGTTCGCTTTGCTCGGCAGGTGCGTCCTCGATGAGGTGGCTCTCGTCGAGTTCGGCAAATTCTTCCTTGGGAGCTTCTTCCGCAGGAGCTTGCTCGGGTTGCTCGAGGGGCGCGTATTGCTCTTCATATTGAGGTTCGCTCTCCTGCGCGTCTTCCTCGGGGATCTCTTCGAGAGGATGCGCGTCCTCTTCTTGGGGCGTCTCATCCTGCGCCTCGTCCTCGATGAGATGGCTTTCGTCAAGAGTCTCGAACTCTTCCTCTTCGGGTTGAGAAGGAGCAGGTTGCTCGTCCTCTTCCTCTATAGGCTCGAGATCTTCGATCAACTCTTCCGCTTCCGCCTCTTGCAAAGGCGCCGCGTCCTCCGCCTTGGGAGAGTCCTCGGCGTCGCTCATAAGAGTGCCGACGGGCGCAAACTCATCGTCATCGACAATTTCGCTTTCCAAAAAGACTATGTCGTCAAAGTTTTCCATACTTCTCCTCGGAGCTGCGCAAGGCAGAAATCTCCATAATTTGACTTTATTATATATATTCTATCATAAGATATTTTGTAAATCAACACCGTAAAAAAAATATTTACGGCAAATTTTGTGCTTTTGGCTCAAAAAAATTGAAAATCAACACAATATGTGGTATTATGATGTCGACGATGAACATTCAACTCAACCCACAACAGAAGCAAGCGGTGATGGACACCGAGGGCGCGATCCTTGTCATTGCGGGCGCGGGCAGCGGAAAAACCAGAGTGCTGACCGAGCGGATTTGTCATTTGATCGAGATCGGCGTGTCGCCGTACAACATTTTGGCTTTGACGTTCACCAACAAGGCCGCAAACGAGATGAAGGAGCGCATTGAAAAGGCGCTCGGACCTTCGCAGGTTTGGACAAGCACATTCCACTCGCTGTGCGCGCGCATCTTGCGCATAGACATCGACCGAATCGGCTACAACAAGGACTTTTCCATATACACGGAGCAGGAGAGCGATCGCATCGTCAAGCGTCTGCTTTTGGATATGCCGTATATCGACGCCAAAAAAAAGCCCGAATTTTTGTGGCACATCTCGCACGCAAAGACGCTCGCGCTATCTCCCGAGGACTACTATGAGGAGATCAGGCGCGACGAGAACGACGCCGACGACATCCGCAAGATATACGCGGGTTATGAAAACGAACTCAAGCGCTCAAACAGTCTGGACTATGACGATCTGTTGCTCAAGACGGTCCGACTTTTTGAGGAGTGTCCCGACGTTCTCGCAAAATATCAAAGGCGCTTTTTGTACGTCCACGTGGACGAATTTCAGGATACTAACCGCTTGCAATACAAGATTATGAAGATGATCGCTCAGGGCAGCGGGAATGTGTTCGCCGTGGGCGACGAGGATCAATCCATCTACAGTTGGCGAGGCGCCGACATCCGTAACATACTTGACTTTGAAAAAGATTTCAAGGACGCTAAAGTTTACAAATTGGAGCAGAATTATCGCAGTACGACGTCCATCCTCAACGCCGCGAACAGAGTGATCAAAAACAACACTGCGCGCAAAGATAAGACGCTGTGGAGCGACATCAACGACGCAAGCTCCATCGAATATTACGAGGCGTACAGCGACCGCGACGAGGCGGAACAAGTCGCAAAGACCATCGGAAGGCTCGTCGGTCTCGGCTCGTCCTATCGGGACATTGCGGTGCTTGTGCGCGCAAATTCGCTCACGCGATTGTTTGAGGAAGAGTTCAATCTGCACGGCATACCGTACAAAGTTTTCGGCGGCTTCAGATTTTTCGAGAGAAAGGAGATCAAGGACGCGCTGGCGTACGTCAGACTCGCGATAAATCCGCTCGACAGCGACAGTCTGCTCAGGATTATCAACTATCCGCGCAGAGGGTTGGGCGATACGACCGTGCGGGAGCTTATCGCCGCCGCGGCAAGACAGGCAAGATCGGTGTATTCCGTGCTTGAATCGGGAGAGGGGCTATCCCCGTCCACCGCAAGGAAGTTGGAGCCGTTCAGGAGCATAGCGCGGGATATCATCGCCGCTTGCTCTACGATGAAGCCCACCGAATTTGTTCAATTCGCGATAAGGCGCAGCGGAATCGAGGATTTTCTCGCTTCGAGCGCGGACGCCGAGGACGCGAGCCGTCTCGAAAACGTGCAGGAACTTGTCAACGCCGTGAGCGAATTCGAAAAAGCAAATCCCACGCTGGGCATATCCGATTTTATGCAGTCCGTCGCTCTCGTCTCGGATTCCGACGAGATGGATGATGAAAATTATGTGACGATCGCCACTGTCCACGCGGTAAAGGGGTTGGAGTTTGACGCCGTTTTCATCGTGGGACTCGAAGAGGGCATTTTCCCGACGCAACGCGCGATCACAAGCGGAGATATCGAGGAGGAGCGCAGGCTGATGTACGTCGCGATCATGCGAGCCAAGCGCAAGTTGTTCATAGTCAACTCGCGCTCTCGCTATCGCTTCGGCAAGACGGAATATTATCCGAAGAGCCGCTTTGTCGGCGAGATGACGGGCGTGAAACAGGCGATGCGCTACACAAATTCGGGATACGGCGCGCAAAACGACGACAGGATAAAACTCGGGATGAGCGCTGGCGGAGCGGCGTCCGTGATGAAGCGCAATCCCTTTGCGGCGTCTGCGCAGAAAAAAGATAATAGCGAAGGCGTGGACTTTGACAAATATGTCAAAAATACCGTCGTGGAACACAACAAGTTCGGCATCGGAATGATCGTGGAAACAAGCGGCGACGGCGAGGACAAGATCGCGTCCATCGCGTTCAAAGGGCTTGGAGTGAAGCGGTTTGCGCTTGCTATCGCGGCGCAATATCTGAAGATCATCGAGTGAAATTCAAGCGAGACATCTTGATCGATATCATTTGAAAGGAATGTGAATTATGGATAAACTTGCAAGGATGAAAGAGCTTGTCGGCACTTTGAACGAGTGGGCGAGGCTTTACTATGAGGAGGACGCTCCCGTAGTTTCGGACGCGGAGTACGATCGCCTGTACGACGAACTCAAAAAACTTGAGGAAGAAGAGGGCTATTCGCTCAAAAACAGCCCTACGCATCGCGTCGGCGGCGCGCCTCAGCGGAAATTCGAGCAGTCAAAGCATCTCAAAAAACTGTACAGCCTCGACAAATGTCAGACAAAGGAGGAGTTCGCGGCGTGGTGCGCGCGCGTCGAAAAGGCGATCGGCTATCTGCCCGCGCTCACTTGCGAGTATAAGTTTGACGGGTTGACGCTCAATTTGCTTTATGACGGCGGCGAACTTATCAAAGCGACGACCCGCGGCGACGGCACAGTCGGCGAAGTTGTCACGGCGCAGGTGGAGACCATAAAAAAACTTCCCAAAACCATCTCGTACAAGGGCAGGATAGAGATCCAAGGAGAGGGAATATTGAGACTCAGTCAACTCGAAAGATACAACGCCGTCTCCTCCGAGCCGCTCAAAAACGCGCGAAACGGCGCGGCGGGCGCGATCAGAAATCTCGATCCCGAAGTGACGAGGACGCGCGGGCTGAGTTTTATGGCGTACAACGTCGGCTACAGCGATATGGCGTTTGCCACTCAGCACGATATGCGAGAATTCCTCTCGAGAGAGGGCTTCGAGGTGGAAGGCGGTTGGCGGATCGCAAGGACGGCAAGCGAGGCGATGGCGTTTGCCGACGAGACGGAGCAGGCGCGTCCCGATCTTGACTATCTCATCGACGGCGTGGTCTACAAAGTTGACGACGTCGCGCTTCGAGACGAGATCGGCGTGACGGAAAAATTTCCCAAATGGGCGGTCGCATACAAGTTTAAGGCGGACGAGATGACGACGGAACTCAAAGGCGTGGAGTGGCAGGTGTCAAGAAGCGCAAAGCTCAATCCCATCGCCATCCTCGAGCCTGTTGACATTGGCGGCGTGACGGTGTCGCGCGCAACGCTGAACAACTTCGGCGACATCCAAAAGAAAAAGGTGCGCGTGGGGGACAGGGTGTTCATCAGGCGCAGCAACGACGTCATTCCGGAGATTATGGGAGTCGCGCAGGAGGGCGAAAACGCCGTGGACATCCAAAAGCCGACGGTGTGTCCCGTGTGCGGATCTCCGATTGTGGTAAACGGCGCGTATTTGTACTGAACGGGCG
>CANQZE010000097.1 GCA_947628255.1 uncultured Clostridia bacterium
TATCTCCGACGCAATGTTGAACACGGCAATGCCGCTGATGCCGAAATCTTTGAACAGCACCTCGCCGACTTCATAGCGATATCCTATGCGCACGCCCGCCTTGACTCTCACGCCTTGCAAGCCCTTGAGAGGCTCCTTGTCCGTGCGGATTGGGACGAGCGACGGCGTCATATTGCGCACGCTGTGTCCAAACGCCGTATACAATGACGTGCTGTCCTTGCCAAAAGTCGCGGGAGAACCCGTGGCAAGCACGATCGCGTCCGCCTGATAGCTGAACCCTTCGTTGGGCTTGTCCTCGTGACGTATCACTCCGCTCACGTTGAATTCGTCGCGGAAATTTTCTATGAAATTGACAAAGTGATTGACAAAAATATTCGCTCCGTTCCTCTCCACGGCGCGGCGAAGCACGTCGAGAACGGTGGACGCGCACTCGCTGTAGGGATACACGCGCTTGTCTATCACCTTTGTCATCAGCCCCATTTTTTCAAACGCGGCGATGGTGTCGTGAGCGTCAAAACGATCAAGAAAACTTTCCACGATGTTGGGACGGTTGAAATGCACGATGTTCATATCAAGATTGGTGAGATTGCATTTGCCGTTGCCTGTGGCAAGCAACTTCTTGCCTACGCGGTCGTTGCTCTCAAGTATCGCGACGCTCAACGCGGGCGGCAACTGCGAAGCGAGAAAAAGCCCCGCCGCTCCGCCGCCGATTATGATGACATCAAATTTACGCTCCATATCCACTCCATTCGCCCGTCCAAACGAGCGCGCCGAGACTTCCGTCCCCGTTTTGCAAGTCGCGCGTCGCGCGCATACTATATTATGATTGTAACATAAATCGCCGCACAATGCAAATTTTTTATAATTTCTGCAAAACTATAAAAATTCGCTTGTCAAAACTTTCAAATTAGTGTATCATATCAATGCTTTGGAGGCATAGCCCAGTTGGTTAGAGCGCTACGTTGACATCGTAGAGGTCATAAGTTCGAGTCTTATTGTCTCCACCAGTCGCAATCTAATTCGAACATAGGGATTAGATTGCTTTTTTTTATTCCGTAAAACGGCAAACAGATTGGCGCATAACCGCGCGTAAAAGGCTTTGAGGCGTTGCTTGCATTATCAATTATAAACTGCACGGCGGGCAAATTATCTCGCTCAAAATGGCGCAAGGGCTGTCGTCAAATTATGACTTCCTTTCGGGAGCGGGTCTTGTGTTTAGGCGTTCGGCGTTATGCTTGGTTTGGTTGGTCAAGGTTTTGAGCATAACAAGCGGCTGTTTATGCCGCGAAAGACTCTTTACGGGAGAAAGGAGCGTTGTAGGCTTCTTGCCAAAAGGCAATAAGAAAGCCCCCGCAGGGGGTTGGGTTATTGGCTCTCAATGCCTTTTACCAACGCTCCTGCGAGGCTCCCGTCAAGCGGGGTCCCCAAAAAATGAGTTTATCGAATTTTTTGGGGTGATAGTTCCGTGGAATAAATGCCGCGCTTTTTCATATATACATTTCAATGTCCAAATGTAATCTCTCTGTCTTATTGCTGTAGCGCACCAAAACATATAAACATATAAAAATTTTAGCAGCGCCACTTTGCTAGTGGCGCTGCTAAAATTAAATTCAAGCGTTTTCTATAATTGTGAATTCTGCAGAGGTTAATAAGTCATGAACAATGGAGCCATCTAAAACTGACGCATTTTTTAATATGAATAAAATTGTATTAGCCTTATTACTACCATAGATAAGAGTTAAACAGGTCAATAGATTTTCATCACTGCGATATAGGTTATATAATTGCGTATAAGCATATTGCAAACCTTCTGTTGAGCATAACCAACCGATTACCTCTGCTTCACTGTTCAACTTCAAATAGGGAGAATATTGCTGAGTATCAAGCCACTCAATAATTGGACTGATTGTATACCAATAAACTTCTCTATTTTCTAAAGGCTCATTATTCACTACATATTGCATAATTTCTTGATCGAGAATCACAACGTAAAAATCCCCGCTTTCTATCTCAAACTTTGGCAGATCAACTTGCTCCGTTACCTCTATATCACCTAAAAATAGATGTTGTGCATATACCAATGGGTTGGCAAACATATTTTCAAATTTTATTGTTTTCCAAGCGTCCAATGAAGTAATACGTACCGTCTGCAAGCCTGTGCAATCCTCGAATGCGTATTCATTATAATTATTTTATACACATAGGATAGGTTTTTTCTGTTGTCGCTGATAGTTTGATCGTTATATCCTTAGCATACCATGTATCCTCATCATTGCCGGATGCATCAAAAGCAATCCATATCGCATTGCGTTCTATCATATCTGCAGTAATTACAGCATGTAAAACATACGTTTTATATGTAGTATCTACTCTGCCCACGCCATGCTCAATTATAATGTCGGCAATACGTTTTTCTTTATTCTTTTGCGCTAGACCCGCATTTACTCCTTCATTGTAAACATAAATTTCTTGATACCCGTCATTCTTTTCTTTTATCGATATTTCTATCTGCAACAATATATTGAGCCCTTTATTATTTACATAATCAAAATCAAATTTTGACACATCCATTTTAAGGCATTTATTGTCTGCTATATAACCTGCCCCATATCGAGAATAATTTCCATATTCTTGTTTGATGCTTATTTCATTGCTAAATTCCGCAGAAAGTTCTAATGTCTTATCTTCTTTCGGCGTTGCCTCTGCGTCCACAACATCCGCATAATAATAGTCTCCTGAAAAACCTATTTTTGCAGACGAATTATCTGATATGTGCGACAATTGATAGGAAATTGGCATGCCGACCATTTTGATCGGATCGTAAGGTTGATTTAAATTCTCTATCATTTCGTTAATATTTCTACTCTTCAAAACATCTTGACCGCCCTCTGCCGAACCACCATATATGAAACAATTGTAATCCATATTTGAAGATTGAGATATTGCGCCTAACTGGGTTGCTAAATCGCCATGAATATAACCATAACCGCCGCCGAGATTAAGCTTAGTTTTTAATTCTTTATAATTATCAGAAGTTTTTATTGTAATTGCTGCGATCCTGCCGTATGTCACCGAAGACACATAGGTGGGACAGTATTGTTCGGGGCATGCGGCTTGCATTTGTTTAAGCGTAACGCTATCATCAAGCAAACTGAATGCGCCATACTCTGCATTATAATCTACATTAACGGTAAAATAGATTTGCTTAAGTGTGAGAAGAGCATATGTTTGATCTGCCTTCTCATTAAAATTAAATTCCGATGAAAAATCAAAAAAACTGCCGACATTGAATGAAAGTCCAAGCGCTGCGTTTATCTCTTCAGAAGCTTTAATTTCAGTCAACTCCATCGCCACCATATAAGGCAGTTGCGCACCTTCTCTATTGAAACCTTTCACCAATTCATTGATAGCTTGTCCCACAGATGATTGCGTTACAGTATTGACTGTCCTTTTTTGATAATCTACGCCCGTAGCGCCCTCTAAACCGATTGAAAGTGTTAGAGGCTTTCTTTTTAATCCAACGATAGGAGATATTTCAACCCCCGAACTGTTTATTTTAAGCAACGATCCGGCATAGGTGATATTGTTGTTAGCGCCCCAATAGGATAAATCTTCTAGCCCGTATGTCGCTGACCTTTTTTTATATATAACCTTTTTGTTTTTTGCTGCTAGAGCAGTTTCGTCAACCTTAATAGCCTGGAATTTACTATCTTGATTTGCCTGTTCAAGCGCCATGCCCTCCAATATCTGCGTATATGAACCCTCTAAGTTATCGCTATATGAGTTGGCAAGGTTGACTGCCTTTTGACTATCCGCATAAGACTGAACATCCCAATCTTGCTCCTGTTCCCTGTCGCATGCAACAAGCGCTGTTCCAATCAACAGGACTAGAATCAACAATAGCAATACGTTTTTTAATGTGGTTCTTTTCATATTTTATCTCCTTTTTTAGGCATATAGCTTTATTTTTTATTTTTTATATTTAATTTGTTTTGTGATCCCAAACATAATTTGCATACGTTGTCGTCAACAATTCTGCGGCGGTCGCATGGTCGCGCAGTTGCTTTTCGGGAATGTCACGCCAGACATTCCACCCTGTCGGGTCTTCAAAAGCGACGTCTTTCAACATTGTGCAACCTTCAAATGCGCCGTTATAAATTTGGCTCACGCTTGCAGGGATGATGATGGCTGTCAAATGATCGCAATTTTTGAAAGCCCTCTCTCTAATCTCGTACAACTTGCTTTCACCGCTAAATGTCACCGTTTCAAGATTGGTGCAATTCTGGAACGCACTCTCGCCTATGTATGTCACGCTTTCGCCTATTGTTACTTCTTGCAAGCCTTTGCACTCATAGAACGCACTCCCGCCTATGCTTTGTGCATTTATCGTCGCCGTCTGCAATTCTGTGCAACCGATGAATGCTCCATAGCCTATGCTTGCCACACTCTCGGGTATTGTTACTTCTTGCAAGCCTGTGCAATAAGAGAATGCCCTACTGCCTATGCTTGTCACACTGTCGGGGATTGTTACAGAGGCTATACCTGTGCAACCGGAGAATACATCATCGCCTATGCTTTGCACGTTTTCACCAATCGTCACTGTCTGCAAACCTGTGCAACCGGAGAATGCATTCGCGCCAATGCTTTGCGCATTTATAGTTGCAGTCTGCAAGCTTGTGCAACCGGAGAATGCATAACGGTCTATGCTTTGCACGTTTTCACCAATCGTCACTGTCTGCAAACCTGTGCAATCGGAGAATGCACTTTCGTTTATGTTGATTACACTCTCCGGAATCGTTATGGAAGTTATGCCTATTAGACCATAGAATGCAGCATATCCTATCTTTGTTGTACCTGCGGGGATATTCACGTCGCCTGTCACTTCCTCGTCATTCACATACAACTTTGCAGTACCCGCGTTTACCGCATACAAAGGATTGGTAATATCAGAATAACTATCCATGAACCCCTCCTCGCA
>CANQZE010000098.1 GCA_947628255.1 uncultured Clostridia bacterium
ACTGCTTTTGCGGCGCTGGTCATCTCGGCGTTGGCGACGGCGGGACAGGCTATTATTGCGGCGCTGTTCGACTCCATCTTGAGCGCGGGGCTGGCGGGGATATTGCATAACAACGTGTTCAAAAATATTTCGCTCGTCACATTCAACGGGGCGGTAGCGGGGATAGCCATAGGCGCCGTGTTTTTGATCACGCTCGCGTCGGTGATACTCCCGCTCGCAAGGTTGAGCAGGTTGAGACCCGCGGATATACTCAAAAAGAAAGAATAAACGACGACGGAGCAGAGTCGGATTTTCATTTTGAAAATGTTTGAAAAATTGTTGTGCTAAAAAGTTCTGTATGTTATAATTGTTAAAATATAATTTGCGGGTGCGCGTATGTACAGCATGACGGGTTACGGAAAAGGCGTCGCCTCGGACGGCGCGAAAACTGTCACGGTGGAGCTTAAGAGCGTCAATCACCGTTATCTTGATTGGGGCATAAAGTTGCCCAAAAATTTCCTGTTTTTGGAGGATACCGTCAAAAAGACGGTGGGATCGGCGATATCGCGCGGGCATATCGACGTGTTTGTCACATATGAGCAACAGGCGGGCAGCGCGGACGATTTTTGCGTTGACGAGCAACTTGCCGAGAAGTATATCCGCGCCGCAAGCGGACTTGCAAAGAGCATAATGAAATTTTCCGGAGAGGCGGAAGCCGAACGGACAATTCTCCAAGAGGCGCTCAGACAGCCCGATATTTTGGTGCGATCTCAAGCCGCGGAGGATCCCGCTCGTCTGGAGGCGGAACTCAAAGCGCTCGCTACTCAGGCGCTGGGCGACGCGCTTGCGACGTTGAAGGAGATGCGTCGTCGCGAGGGAGAAGCCCTCAAAGCGGACATATCGTCAAAACTCGACAACATCGAAGCGTCTTTGAAAATTGTGGAAAAGCTCGCGCCGGAAGTCGTCGTCGCGTATCGCAACGCGATGAACGCCCGCATTGCGGAAGTTCTCGACCCTTCCAAAATCGACGAGCAACGGCTTGCGACGGAAGTTGCGCTGTATGCGGATCATTGCTGTATCGACGAGGAGATCACTCGTCTCGGATCTCACATCGCCGCGATGCGCGCGCTGCTTGAGGAGAGCGAACCCGTCGGCAGAAAGATGGATTTCCTCGTGCAGGAGTTCAACCGCGAAACAAACACGATAGGCTCGAAGGCGAACGACATCCGCATCACAAAAGAAGTGCTGTCAATGAAAAACGAGATCGAAAAACTGCGCGAGCAGGCGGCAAATATCGAATGAAAACATATTGAATGCATAGCGAGGCTCATATGAACACAAAAAAGAGTATGTTGATCGTCATCTCAGGATTCAGCGGAGTGGGCAAGGGCACCGTTGTGGACCTTGTGTTCGACAGCTTGCCAAACATCCAATTTTCCATCTCCTGCACGACAAGAAAGCCGCGGCAGGGCGAGGAAAACGGCGTGAACTACTTTTTCATCAGCGAAGAGGAGTTCGAAAAGCGTGTTGAGGCGGGCGAGTTTGTGGAATATACGACGACTTTCACAAATCGTTACGGCACTTTGAAGAGCGAGATCGACAAGCCGCTGTCCAGAGGAGTCGACGTGTTGCTCGAGCTGAACGTCGTCGGCGCAAGGAACATCAAAAAGCTCTATCCCGATTGCGTCACGATCTTCATCACGCCGCCGTCCATAGACGCGCTCAAGGCGAGGCTGATCGGCAGAGGGACCGAGGACGACGAGGGCATAAAACGCCGCTTAGAAGAGATCGAGCTTGAAAGCAAAGAGATAGCAAATTACGACTATGTCGTGACAAACAATGTGGCAAAGACCTGCGCGGAAAAGATCGTTGCGATAATCAGAAGCGAACATCTGCGCGCGTCCAGACAAAATCTTGACAATATTTTCAGTGAGGAGAACTAAAACTATGATGATCGATCCCCCGATTGACAAACTCATCAAACGTGCCGAGTGCAGATACGCGCTCACTTGCGCCGTCGCAAAGCGCACAAGAGAACTCGTGACAAGCGAGAGTTCCTATCTCGAAGCGAGCGGAGAAAAACCCATCACTCTCGCCTGCAAAGAGATCTACGACGGAAAGATCAAGATCGTACACGACTGATCTGCGATTTTTATGTTGTACGGGAAAAACATTGTCCTCGGCGTGAGCGGGGGCATAGCTTGCTACAAGGCTTGCGAGATAGTTTCGCGCCTCAAAAAACTCGGGGCAGGAGTGGACGTCGTTATGACAGAACACGCCTGCCGTTTTGTCGCGCCGCTCACTTTTCAGACCTTGGCGAAGTCGGCGGTGGCGCTTGACGCCTTCGAGCCTGTAAAGGAGTTTGACATCAACCATATTTCGCTCGCAAAAAAGGCGGATCTGCTTGTCGTTGCGCCCGCGACGGCAAACGTCATCGCAAAGTTTGCGGGAGGGATAGCGGACGATCTGCTTTCCACTACCTATCTCGCCTGCAATGCGAAAAAGTTGATCTGTCCCGCGATGAACACGGCGATGTACGAGGACGAGGCGACAAAGCGCAATATGAACATACTTGCCTGCCGCGGCGCCGAGATTATGGACTCGCCCGAAGGACTCCTCGCCTGCGGAGACAGCGGAAAGGGCAGGATGGCGGAACCTGTCGACATCGTCAACAGGATCGTCGAGCTGCTCGCGCCCGATCAAAGTATGCACGGTATGCGCGTGCTTATCACGGCGGGCGGAACGGAAGAGGATGTGGACGGCGTCAGAGTGTTGTCCAATCGTTCCTCGGGCAAAATGGGGTGCGCGCTCGCCTTGGAGTGCGCCTCGCGCGGCGCGAGCGTCGTCTTTGTGTACGGTAATATGCAAGTTTCCGTTCCCAACTGCGTGGAGAGCGCGATTTATACGCGTACGACCGAGGAGATGCTCGACGCGTGCAAGCGGAGTTTTGAAAGCGCGGATATGGCGATAATGGCGGCGGCGCCCGCGGATTACAGGGTCAAAAACGCGACGGGAAGCAAACTCAAGGCGAGGACGGTCTGTCTGGAACTTGAAAAAAATCCCGACATAGCGGCGACTCTCGGCGCGACAAAGGGCGACAAAAAACTTGTGATCTTCGCTGCCGAAACGGAGGACCTCGTCAAAAACGCGAAAGCCAAACTCAAAGCCAAAAACGCCGATATGGCGGTCGCAAACGACGTGACCGCGGACGGCGCAGGCTTCGGTACGGACACGAATATCGCCACTTTGGTGCTTGCGGACGGCAGTTGTTTTGAGAGCGGAAAAGTGAGCAAACGCGAGCTTGCCGCAATGATTTTGGACAAAATATTATGATTCTCGAGGTGATCGTTGACATCTCAACGGACAGCGTGGACCGCTGTTTCGACTATTCGGGCGAGGATATGCCTCTCGGCAGCCGCGTTGCTGTGGAGTTCGGCAAAAAACAGCTGATAGGATTTGTGATCGGCAAAAAGGAAAGCTCGGATATTGGTCGCCTCAAGCCCGCGCGCTATCTCGACACGCCGATCAGCTCCGAACAGTTGGAGCTTTTGTCTTTTATGAGGCAGGCGTACAATCTGCGCTACATCGACGCGCTGAGGCTGTTTGTCCCCGCAAAACTCAGAGAGGAAAAGGATCCGGAATATTCCCGCAAATTTCTCTCGGTCGACGGCGCAAGATCGCTTGAAGAGCTTGTCGACATCGTCGGCGCACGCGCATTGAAACAGATCGAGGCTCTCAAATATATAGCGGAGAACGGCGGGCAATTTTTGAGCGTGCTGACGGCGAAATTCGGCGCATCGGCGATCAACGGACTGAGGCAAAAAGGCGTCGTTGAAGAGTCGTTGCTTCACGAGAGATGCACGCCGCAGGACGGCTTGAAGAGGGAATTCAAAAAAGTTTCGCTCACGGCGGCTCAAGCGGACGCAGTGAAGCGGATATCCGACGGCGACGGCGTGTTTTTGTTGCACGGCGTGACGGGATCGGGCAAGACGGAAGTGTATCAGACCGTTATCGAGGAGCAACTCAGACTCGGCAAAACGGCAATAATGCTTGTGCCTGAGATCTCTTTGACTCCTCAGGTGTTGGGATTGTTCAGGGCGAGATTCGGAGACAATGTCGCGATATTGCACAGCGGTCTCAACGCGGGCGAGCGCTACGACGAGTGGAAAAGACTGCGTACGGGCGAAGCGAAGATTGCGATCGGCGCGCGTTCGGCGATATTTGCGCCGCTTGAAAACATCGGCGTCATCATAATCGACGAGGAACACGACGCGAGCTATCAGAGCGAAAACAATCCGCGCTACGACACAAAGGCGGTCGCGGAATACCGCGCGCACCTCTCGGGCGCAAAGCTCGTGTTTGGTTCGGCGACTCCCGATATGGAGACCTATATGCGCGCGACGGAGGGGAAGTATCATTTGATAAGTTTGCCCGAGCGCATATCGAAATACGCGTTGCCCGAGATGGAGATCGTGGATATGACGGCGGAGTTCAGAAGCGGCAACAGAGGCATTTTTTCCATCGCCCTGCGAGACGCTCTCAAGCAGACTCTGGATCGCGGCGAGCAAGCTATGCTGTTTTTGAACCGCCGCGGATTTGCGTCATTCATCCGCTGTAAGGAGTGCGGTTACATCGCGAAATGCGAAGATTGCGACATCTCCCTCACCTATCACAGGAGCGAGCGCGAGCTGAAATGCCACTATTGCGGGCGGCGCTATCACGAGATCACAAAGTGTCCCAATTGCGGCAGCGAGCAGATCAAACAGGGCAAGATCGGCACAGAAAAGGTCATCGAGGAGTTGAAAGCGCTCTTCCCAAACGTGCGCACGCTCAGAATGGACAGGGACACAACGACGCGCAAGGACAGCTATTTCAAGATCCTCAACAGTTTCGCCGCCAACGAAGCGGACGTGCTTGTCGGGACTCAGATGATCGCAAAAGGACACGACTTCGGCAACGTGACGCTTGTGGGCATCCTC
>CANQZE010000099.1 GCA_947628255.1 uncultured Clostridia bacterium
GCCGCCACAAGCAGTATCGTAAAGATAGGCGCCCAAATCACGGCGTACTTATTGAGCCAATTTATAAATGAAGTCCAACCGTCTGCCACGATGTCCGGGGTCGTTTCATCAACGCAAGCCAAAAGGTACTGCTCGACGCTCCCCCACTTTTCGAGAATGGCGTTGTAGTAATAGAGATAGTCGTCGCCATACTTTTCTTTTAGATGCTCTATGAAACTGCCCGCAAGCGTTTTCTGCTCGGTCTCTGCGGGCGGAGTTTCGGGCGTCTCCGTGGTGGTTTCAGAAGACGTTTCGCCATCCGTTTCTGCGGAAACCTCGCCTGCGGCGTTCCCCACGCAAAGGAAAACCCCGAGCATAAGCGCGAACATGAGAATGAGCGCCAAAATATACTTCGACGCATTTTTGAACTTTGCCATTGTTACAGTTCCTCCTTGAATGCTTTGATTTTTTCGATTTCCTCTTCGGTGAATTGCTCGGGATCGTAGCCGAGAGCGACGACGAATTCCTCAAAAGACAGGCTCTTCCCGTTGAGTTGAATGTCGCTCTGATACTCTGCCCACGAATAGGCGAGAAACGCCGCTCGGAGGTCGTGGACGGTTTTTTGGAGACCTTGCACGGCTTCCGCGTTTTTCTTTTCAAGGTCAATTACAGTTTCCTTGAGCCCCTCGATTTGTTCCCGCAACGCCTCGATTTCGGGAAAGGCGCGAACGCTCCTATCTACGTCCTTAATGATGAGCGGTTCGATGTGGAATGCCTCGATGAGTTCGCCGCGGAAATAGTGCTTGACTTCCGTATGAAGTTCCCCCGCTCGAAGCCCCGAAAGTTCGATGTCTCCCGTCGCAGGAATTTTGATTGCCTGTTGGTTTTGCCCGCCGTCAAACGAGTTCCAAACGACGAAATAGAACTCTCCGCTCACACGCGGCAGGACAAAGTGCAGGACGAGCGCTCCGCCATCCACGAGAAAGGGCGATACGTCGTCGTACCGCCCCATACAGCCATGCTTGATTGTTATCGTTTTCATGATTTCCTCCTTATACCCACGCGGGCGTTTCGGGCTTTACGCCCGTCTCGGGCGCGTCAAGCCATGCTTGATACCACGTCTGCAGTTCTTCTTTCTGCGCATCGGTGAGGCGCGCATACCACGCCGCGCCACGGTTGATGACGGGGAAGCAAATGCTTGCCCGCTGTGCACGAAGATAGTCCTTGTATTCCTCGTCGGTGTACGGGTGGTAGACTTGAATATCCTCGTACTCGTCCCACGCGGGAACGGCTGGCTCGATGACGGGATAAATTGTTTTCACCGTTCTTCCTTCGGGCAGACCGTCGTGTGCGGGAGTATAGTCAAGCGTCACGCACCATGTGTCGTCGGAAGAGTAATACCGCACCTCTTTTCCTTCCGCTTCGAGTTCCTCCTTAATCTCTGCCACGGTCTTGATGACCTTCTCGGGGATTTCCTCGTGGTGCTCTTTGAGAAGCCTGTCGGGACGCAAATAGCCATGTTCAAGGTCGGGCTCAAAAAGTTCTTCTGTTTTTGCTTCATTGTAGATTTCCATAATACTTTCCTCCATATATGACAGTTTTTATAAAGCGGTTCGTTGCTGAACGCTTGTCCTCCGCCTTTTGTTTGTCCTACCGGGTAAAACTCGGTGTTTGTATATTGTTGCCAGCCACGCGCGCCGCTTCCGTAAGAGTTCATATTGTCGAGAAATTTTCCTCCGGCATTTCCGTGCCCAATCCAGCCGTTTTCGTACAAATATCCGTACATAGAAGGTAAATTGCTCTCGGTTAGCGTTACACTATTGCTTCCGCCGTCCGCCTCGACGTAGTCCTTAATTGCGCCATTTTTTCCTGCGGCGCGAAGGAATGTACCAGCGGGCAATTCCATCCACGTCGCGCCGTACTTACTTGCAGGGTCGGTGTCGTCGAAATAAATACGACATTCGTCTTTCTGCGGGTCACTGTCGCTCGAAAGCGCAAGGATACGCGCCGCGAAGTCCTGCGGGTTGATGGGCTCCGTCGTGCCGTCCATCTCGCGTATTGCGTCCGCAAGCGCCGTTGTAAACTGCTTTAAGGTTTCTTCTTCCATTGCTTTCCTCCTTTACACGGGCGTGTTGAGCACCGTGGTAATCGCACTGCTGATTGCGCTGTTGATTTGTTGAGTCGTTTCCGACTTTGTATAGTAGTTCGTGAGTGAGGGAATTTGTTTGGTTAGCGCAATCGTTCCCGTCTCGGTAGGCAATGTAAGCGTTGCGCTCCCGTGTGAAATCGTACCCGATAAACCAAAATTGCGGAAACCTGTCAAGTCCATTGTGCCGCTCGCGGCCACGCTACCCGACAAAATGGCTATATAATTCGCGCCTTGAAAAGCCGTCCCATTAAAGTCTCTACCACCATATAAGATAATCCCGCCCTTGCTTTCAATCGCAAGATTAGAATCGCTTGCGGTCAATCTTATATGCCCATATTCCGTTCCGCTTCTTTGGAATGAAATATGTCCCGCATTACTGTCCGTTTGTGCGGTGCCAGCCTTGTTAATAACAAGTCTGCCTGTCATTGTCCCGCCAGCGATAGGCAGATAAGATTTGAGGGCGTCTGTTTTGGCATACCCGCTCAAGTCGTAAGTTGTATTGACCCAAGGAACATTGACGAACATTGCGCCGTCGCTCGACATCTGCACGGCGTAGTACTTGCCCGTTGTCGTGGACGCGGCGTTAATAGTCGGCTTCGTAATAACGCTGATGGGCTTTACCAAGCCTGCCGTAGTTGCGTTTGCAATGTTGTATGTGGTGTTGTTGTCTGTCCAAGGGACATTGACTTTCATGGTGCCGTCCGAGTTGACTTGCACATTGTAGTCCCTGTTTGCGGTCGTCCCTGTCGTTGAACTCTTTACGCCACCAAGCACACTCGCGGTAGCCGTCGGCAATGAATAAGCGGAGGGTTTGTTCGTTAGATCGTTGTAGTCGCCGCTTGTTGCGACCCTTGAAAGCCCTTTTACTTTCGTTTCAAGTTCAGTGATGCCGAGATTGCTTTTTACGTTTTCTTGCGAGGTGTAGTATGTTTTGCCGCCGCTTGCAAACGCTTCAATCGTGACAAAATACGGCGAAGTGGTCTGCGCGGGTAAACTGCTCTCCTGCCAAGAAACGCGTCCCGTAAATTTCCCGCCCTCTTTCGGCATTGCGCCGTTGATTAGTTTCTTTAATGTTTCCGACAACGATGGATTGGGGTAAGTTCCCGTGAGGTCGCCGCCCGCCGCGCCCGACGGAGGAAGCGAAGATGGGATAGTCGGAAGCCCCGTGATTTTTGAAGCGGGAATACCGCCTGCCAAATCGTCTGCGGGAATACCGCCGCTTGGTTTGGAATATTTCCCGTTTGCCAACGTGTACGCGTCATCTGCCCTTTCCTGCGCATTACTCACAGCGGTTTTGACGGCGGCGATTTCCTCGTCCTGTGAAGAGTTCTTACTCTCCACGTTTCCTATGCGTGTCGTCAAAGAGGCAATCGAAGCGTCTTGCTCGGAATTTTTTGTCTTGATTGCCGCGATGTCGTTCTTGTTGGTTGTGATTTGCGCAACGAGCTCCTTCGTAATCCCACTATTGATAGCGTCCACCTGCGCCTGCGTGAGAGAAGTGTTGTTGACGATATATTGAAAATCCCACTGTCCGTTCGGGTAAGTCCCGCCTTGGTAGGAATAGCGGGTCGTGGGATATGTGCCGTCTACGCCTTTCGGTTGGCTCTCGTCGGCAAGTACAATCGCGTAGTCGTTCTGCGTGGGAACGCGAGGCTTGCCACCATTGTAAAACGTCGTGGCGGCAAGGAGCGCGGCACGGGTCGTAAACGCCTTATCCCCCGTTGCCGTTGGCGTGATGAAGAACGCCGCGAGTGCGTTTATAGAGGAATTGACAAACGCTTGGTCGGCGAGTTTGTTGCTTGCGCTTGCTTGCTCGGGGATTTTATTTTCAATCGTCGTAATGCGATTGCCGAGAGAGGCTTCTGCACCCTCGGCGCGAGTTTTCTCTGCCGATTCCGCCGCCTTTGCGCGGGCGGACTCGGACTGTATTGCTTCGGCGTTTGCTTGCTCTGCCGCTTTGGCACGGGAGGTCTCGGTTTCGATTGCAGTTTTGTTCGCCCCTTCGGCGGCTTCCGCGCGCTCCTTTTCCGCTTGGAGTTGCTTTTCTGTTGCAAAGGGGCTTGTCCCTTCGCCGTCATTTTCAAGGTCGCTCGTCTTGGCGGGTACACCGCCCGCGCCGACGGAATAAAAAATCGTCTTTCTGCCGTCCGTGTAGGTAATCGTAACGCGCGTCCACACATATTCGGCGGGCTTCAGTTCGGGCATTTCCTCTGCCCATCCCGATTCGGGAGGAGCTGGGGATGTAATCTTGGTCGATGCGTATTCCACCACGGCGGTTGCAATCCCGACCCCGCTGATAAGCGGCATCCAAATGTCCTCCCAATTTGAAGAAACAAACGGTTCTATGCCCCTATTTTTTTGCTTGGCGATAAAGGTACTGTTTTTGTGCGTGACAATGTTCAGTTTTTCGTAAACAATATTGGCGTTCCAGCCATTCATCGGAACGAGTGAAACGATACCTACATTTCTTGAGGAATATTGTTGCATATACTTTGTTCTCCCCTCTCCCGTTAAACAGGAGTATTGAGCGCTTTTGTTATGGCGTTTTCAATAGCAGTGCTTATCGCGTTGTCCGTTTGTTCGGCGGTGTAGTATGGAGTAAGCGCGGCGGGCTGTAAGGCGGTTTCAACTTTCTTTTTGTTCTCCTCAATCTGCGCGACCTTTGCCGCCGTAATGCCACTATTGATAGCGTCCACCTGCGCC
>CANQZE010000100.1 GCA_947628255.1 uncultured Clostridia bacterium
ACAAGCCCGTTGCGCTTTTGGAAATAGATGACCGCCGCCTTGGTCTTGGGTCCGAATATGCCGTCCGCCTTGCCGCTAAGATAGCCCCAATTGATAAGCTTTGTCTGCAGCGTTTTCACAAGCGAACCAGTCGACCCTTGCTTAAGCGACGCCGCCTCCGCGACCCCGCAAGGCGCCGGAGCAAGCGCGCACATCAAACATACGCTCAGGATCAGCGCCGCCGCCGCGATCAAAAAGATCCTTTGACTTTTGCTTTTCATTTTTCACCTCTTTTTTTGCTAGTTTGTCGCCCGCTCACGCTTTTATACGACCCGCGGGATTTCGCCTCTCCGAAATCGAATAAGTTTTGTCGAGCGCGGCAATAATAGGCGTATGAAACGCAAAATACATAAAATTTTCACTCTGCTCATCGTGCTTTTCGTCATAGCGATCTTCCTTATCGTCCTCTCGGCGTGCGACTCCGCAAAACAGCAACGCCTCTCCCGCGAGTGCCTGCGCATACACATACGCGCCAATTCCAATTCGCAAGCGGATCAGCAAGTGAAACTCGCCGTGCGGGATGAGATCACGCGCTATCTGACCGACGCTCTCGAAGGTTGCGAGACAAAAAGCGCGGCGCTTGAAGTCATCTCATCAAACAAGCAAAAATTGATTGAAATAGCAAATTCCACACTTTACGCGCACAATTTCACATATAAAACCTCGATTCGTATAAACAACGAGTATTTTCCCGATCGCAATTACGACGGCTACGATTTCCCCGCGGGCAACTATGACGCCGTGATCGTGGAACTAGGCTCGGGCGAGGGCGACAATTGGTGGTGTGTGGCGTTCCCTCCCCTGTGCTTTGTGCCGAACGGCGACGGCGAAAAGGTCGTCTACAAATCTTGGATAAAGGAATTTTTGGACAAACTTTTTTGAAAATTCCGTGCAAAATCGCTCCCTTTCCTTCTAAACACGCGTCGCGAATATTTTTTGTGCCTTCGCACATCCTATCTTCGGAGGCTACAATATGAAAATTTTCAGAGAAATCGTAAGAAACACAGCTATGGGAGCGCAATCCATAGACAACATTTTGCCCTATGTGGAATGCGACAAATTGAAAAACCTCATCCTCTCCCAAAAAGAGGTGATGGAGGATTTCTACCAAAAGGCGAAGCAGGAACTCGGCGAGGAAGAGCTTGAGGACGCCGTCACCAAACCCTTCCAACGCACTATGCTCAAGATGGGCGTCAAGATGAACGCGGGCTTTGACAACAGCAACACGCACCTTGCGAGTATGCTCATCGACGGCTACAATATGGGCATCACCAGCGTGCAGAAGTGCATCAACGAGCTGAACCGCGACGGCGTCGAGGTACCCCAACTCGCGCACGACTTGATGAAGACCTACGACAAAAACATAAAATCTCTCAGAAATTATCTCTGAGCGTCGCAAAAAATCGTCGCCGTCGTCTCTGACGGCGTTTTTTTTGTTTCGACGACGAAATTTTGATATAATTTATTGACTTAAATATTTATAAAAGTTATAATACCTATAAGTGCGCATACGTGCGCGCGTACAAAAAGAGATAATTTTTTTGGAGGGTTATTCCGGTTATGAAAAAAATGACGATCGACGGCAACACCGCTGCGGCGCATATCGCATACGCTTTCAGTGACGTTGCAGCCATTTACCCCATCACTCCTTCCTCGCCGATGGCAGAAAACTGCGACGATTGGGCGGGACAAGGCAGAAAGAACATCTTCGGCAACGTGCTCAAGATAGCCGAGATGCAATCCGAAGCGGGCGCTGCGGGCGCAGTGCACGGCTCTCTTGCGGCGGGCGCGCTGACAAGCACGTTCACGGCGAGCCAAGGTCTGCTTTTGATGATCCCCAATATGTACAAGATCGCGGGCGAGTTGCTTCCCAGCGTGTTCCACGTGTCCGCGAGAAGCGTTGCGGGTCACGCGCTCAACATTTTCGGCGACCATTCCGACGTTATGGCGTGCCGTCAGACGGGCTTTGCGATGCTGGCTTCAAACAGCGTGCAGGAAGTTATGGATCTAGCGCTTGTCGCGCACCTCAGCACGATAGAGTCCAGCGTCCCCTTCCTCAGCTTTTTCGACGGATTCCGCACCTCGCACGAGGTGGACAAGATCGACGTCATCGACTATGACGAGATCAAGTCGCTCGTCAACTTCAAGAAGATAGACGAGTTCCGCGCACGCGCGCTCAATCCCGAGCATCCTCATCAGCAAGGTACGGCGCAAAACCCCGATATCTATTTCCAAAACAGAGAAGCGTCCAACAAGTTCTATGACGCAGTCCCCGGCATCGTTCAAGCGCAGATGGACAAGGTCAGCGCTCTCACGGGCAGAAAGTATCATCTTGTGGACTATTATGGCGCAAAGGACGCGGACAGAGTCATCGTCATTATGGGCAGCGGCGCGGAAGCCGTTGAGGAGACGGTGGATTATCTCAACGCGCGCGGACAGAAAGTCGGCCTCATCAAGGTCAGACTGTATCGTCCTTTCCCCGCGGAAGCGCTTGTCAAGGCTATCCCCGCAAGCTGCAAAGTGCTCACAGTGCTTGACCGCACCAAGGAGCCCGGCGCGCAAGGCGAGCCTCTCTATCTCGACGTCGTGTCCGCACTCAACGAGTACGGCAAGAAGCTCGAAGTCCTCACGGGCCGCTATGGCCTCGGCAGCAAGGAGTTCAATCCCTCAATGGTCAACGCCGTGTATCAAAATATGGCGGGAGAGAAGAAGGATCGCTTCACTGTCGGCATCAACGACGACGTGACGTTCCACTCCCTCGAGGTCAAGGAAAAGATCGACGCGGCGGACGCAAGCGCCATCTCCTGCAAGTTCTACGGCCTCGGCAGCGACGGCACAGTCGGCGCAAACAAGAACTCCATCAAGATCATCGGCGACCACACCGAGAAATACGCTCAAGCATACTTCGCATATGACTCCAAGAAGTCCGGCGGCATCACGATCTCGCACCTGCGCTTCTCAGACAAGCCCATCCGCAGCACCTATCTCATCGACCAAGCGGACTTTGTGGCTTGCCACAACGAGTCATACGTGCTTCGTTACGATATGCTCTCCGACCTCAAGGAAGGCGGCACATTCCTGCTCAACTCGCAATGGGCGCCCGAAGAGATGGACAGCAAGCTCCCCGCAAGTATGAAGAATATGATCGCGAGGAAGCACATCAAGTTCTACACCCTCGACGGTCTCAAAGTCATCACCGAGATCGGCGCGAAGAAGGGCGTAAACACCGTAATGCAGGCGGCATTCTTCAAGCTCGCGAACGTCATCCCCTATGAGGACGCGGAGCGTTATATGAAAGAGATGATCAAGAAGTCCTACGGCAAGAAGGGCGACGCGATCGTCGCAATGAACTATGCTTGCGTCGACAAGGCGATCGAAGGTCTCAAAGAGGTCAAATATCCCGCAAGCTGGGCGACCACGACCAACGGCGCGGCTCCTCTCGAGGTCCCGCAGGACGAATATTTCAAGGCGTTCATCGCGCCCATCACCGCGCAGGAAGGCGACAAACTGCCCGTCTCGGCATTCAATCCCAGAGGTTATGTCCCCACCGGCACCACCAAGTTTGAGAAGCGCGGCATCGCTGTCAACGTTCCCGCTTGGATAAAGGAAAACTGCATCCAATGCAACCAATGCGCCCTCGTTTGCCCGCACGCGACGATCCGCCCCGTGCTTGCGACTCCCGAAGAGCTGGAGGGTAAGCCCGAAGGCTTCGAGACAAAGCCCGCGACGGGATTCAAGGGATATGAGTTCCGCATTCAGGTCAGCCCCTACGATTGCACGGGTTGCACAAACTGCGTCGCCGTCTGCCCCGCCAAGGAGAAGGCTCTCAAGATGATCCCGCTTGACGAATCCATCGCCAAGGACGCAAAGAATTGGGAATTTGCCGAGACGCTCAAGGAGACGTCCGCGCCCATCAAGAACGTCAACGTCAAAAACAGTCAATTCAAGAAGCCGCTCTTCGAGTTCTCCGGCGCCTGCGCAGGTTGCGGCGAAACGCCTTACGTCAAGCTGATGACTCAGCTCTTCGGCGACAGAATGCTGGTCGCAAACGCAACGGGTTGCTCCTCCATCTACGGCGGAAGCGCGCCCACCTGCCCCTACACGGTCAACGACAAGGGTCAAGGCCCCGCTTGGGCAAACTCCCTGTTTGAGGACAATGCGGAATTCGGCTATGGTATGCATCTCGCATATGAGACTCGCCGCGGCGTTCTGACCAACACCATCAAAGAATTGCTCACTCTCGGCACTTCCGAGGAGTTTGCCGCCGCCCTCAACGCTTGGCTGGAAGGCAAGGAAAACGCGGAGCAGTCCAAGGCTGCCGCGGAGCAGATCCTCGCGCTGTGCGGCGCAGAGAAAAAGAAAGCAAACGGCGAAGCTCTAGAGTTGATCGGCAAGATCGAAGCGATGAAGGATTGCCTCGTCAAGAAGTCCATATGGATCGTCGGCGGCGACGGCTGGGCATATGATATCGGCTACAACGGCGTCGATCACGTGCTGGCAAGCGGCGAGGACGTCAACATTCTCGTGCTTGACACCGAGGTCTACTCCAACACGGGCGGACAAGCGTCCAAATCCACGCCTACGGGCGCGATCGCCAAGTTCGCCGCAACGGGCAAGCGCACCAAGAAGAAGGACCTTGCTCTGCTTGCTATGGACTATGGCTATGTGTACGTCGCGCAGGTCTCTATGGGCGCCAATATGAACCAAGTCGTCAAGGCGTTCGC
>CANQZE010000101.1 GCA_947628255.1 uncultured Clostridia bacterium
TTCGGCGGGGCGCCTCTTTCGCGCCTAGCATCCAAATATCGCGGTTTACAACCGCGCTTAGTTTTTGCCCAAATACTGCGTCAAAAGCGGGCGACAGCCCGCTCTCCAAAGCGCAAAAAATAGCGAGCCATATGCGTATCTTAGAACAGCATCTTGCCACTTCTTGCATACGCAATATTGTGAAGCGTATATTTTTCGCGCGCGGAGTAGCGAAAAAATTGCGGTGTGCCTTTAACGCTTTTCGAAGAAAAGCGATGGGCACTGAGCAATTTTGAGCGGGTCACGTACGACAAGTACGCTCGCGCTCGGCGAGAGGACTTTTCCTTGTCTTTGAACAAATATCGCGGTTTTACAAACTGTACGTATGGGCGAATAGCTTTGTCAGAACCCTTTTTCTTATGGGGTCCCCGCAAAATGAGTGACGACGTAACATTATAGAGAAATATTTCACAAATGGAACGAAGTTTGTGGGGGTGCAGATCAGCCTCACTGCGTACTTGGGGAAATCCCGCTCGCTCCGCGGGGTCGCTCGGACACGGCAAATTCCGTGTATAAGTAAGCTCGGACAGAGGCGACGTTAAATCCTCAGACAAGGCGGGCGTAGAATATAAAAGCGCTCGGACAGAGGTTGGATTTCTATTCCTTTGTCCGAGCTAATCACGCGTATTTGCTTGAATTTTTAATCTTGGGAGACGAGTTGCATTCGGAGCAGGGCGAGCGAGGCGGCGAGATCCTCGTGCTTTAGGGTGACGCCGGCGGGAAGATTGAGGTGTTTTGCGGCGAAGCTCCAGATGGCTTTGATGCCCGCGCTGACCATAAGGTCGGCGACGTCCTGCGCGGACTGCGAGGGGACGGTGATGATGCCGAGGCGGATGTTGAAACGCTTGACGAGTTCTGGCAGTCGGGACATATCGTAGACGGGCTTGCCGTTTATGGACGTGCCAATGACGGCGGGATCCACGTCGAAGGCGCAGGTCACGTTGAGGCCGTACTTGGCAAAGCCGTCGTAGCCCAAAATCGCGTGGCCGAGTCCGCCCGCGCCCACGAGTATCGCGTCGCGCGTGTTGTGATAACCGAGGAAATTTTCAAAATCCGCGATGAGTTCCTTAGTGACGTAGCCGAGCTTGGGCTTGCCGGGCGCTGTCGCGACAAAAGCGATATCCTTGCGCACCTGCACGGGATTGAGATCCAGCCCTGCGGCGATCATCGTGCTGGAGACGGTATGTTCGCCTTTTTTGTCCAACTCGTAGAGATACCTGAGATAGGACGGCAACCTGTTGAGCGTCGCTTTTGAAATTTCCGTTTTGTCGACAACCATTTTGCACCTCGTACAACCTTAATCGATAAAAATATAGTTTTTTTTGCGCGAATTGTCAATAAAATAATGGGTATTCGCGCCAAAATCGATAAAATTTGCAAATTTGCGGTTGCCTCGAGTAAGAAATGATATCGTTCGGATTGTGATTTAAACGTTTATAACAGATTATTGGCGTGATTTTGATCCGTGTTACGCGCTCATTACGTCATTCATTTTTTTGTAGGATTTAAGTTTAGCTGTGCTGTCTGAAAAACTCAAGCGCGTACTCGATTTCGGGGACATTTGGGCTGAGCAGAGTTTTCATAGAATTTATCGTCACTCCGTCAAATGTTCCGATGACCAAAATCAGATTGTCGTCGGAAGTCGTTCCTGTCATATCGCGAAGAAAACTGTTGTCTATCACCAAGGAGAGCGCTTTTTCGTCCGTATACTGCCCGTTTTTGAGGTATGCGAAAAATCTTCCCGAATCCTCCGCCAAAATTTCAATATCGTGATCATCGCTTATCGTAGGCTGAGAAGCATCCAAAAATTTCGGGGTGTAGGTGTGGCAGTAGTTGTAAAATTGTTTATAGTCAATTTGATATGCTTTATATGTGAGATGGAAAAACTTGTATGCGTCATCAACGGTATATGCGGTTTTGTTGCCTATGAGTCGTACTATCCTATCTGAGACTTCGCCGAAAACGCGCGAGTCGAACGTATATTTCAAGCCCCACTTTTCATATGCCCATTCTCTTTCGCAAAAGTTGTCCTTTTTGTTGAAAGCGCCTATAAACATTTTTACCTCCCAAAATAAAAGCCGTATCGGCTTTGGCTCCGATGTTTTTGAATTTATTTTTTTAATATGCTGTAGCGCACGGCCTGTTTACCATCGCCCCGGTCTCGTGCCGCCGCCGAAGCCGCCGCCGAAGCCTCCGGGAGGAGTGCCGCCCGGATCTCCCATATTGCCTTGAGAGCCGACCGAAGTAATGGTAGACGATACCGTAAAGGCGCAAAGCTGCGTATCGCCGCCGTAGAGGTGGAAGCTCCCGCCCGTAACGAGTTCGGGGCAGGAGACAATGACCGATCGACAGCTTTTTTGTACGGTAACGGAGAAGATAGGCGTACCGTTTTCATCGGTCAAAGAAAGGACGGTATTTGCGCTTATCGTCTGATTTTGCGCATATGACAGCACATTCTGTTTGGAATTGTTTGCGGGCGTTTCGACCATTCCGAGAGGACCGACCGCAAAGAGATAGCCGCCGTCTATCACGATCCCTCTGTCCGCGTCGAGCGCGCTATTGCCCGACGAAGTGGGACCAAATACGATAAGCGTGCCGCCCGTCATATTTATCGAGCCGTTGGAATCCACGCCGTCGCCCTCGGCATTGACGCGGATCTCGCCTCCCGAGATGATGATATGTTCGACAACGCGCGCGTCGTCGCTTGCGGCATTTATGCCGTCGTCGCTCGCCGTAATGTTTATCGTGCCGCCCGTGATCTCCACATAGCCGCCCTCGACGCCCTCATAGCTCTTTGTCACCGCGATCTCTCCGCCCGTGATCTTCGTAAGATTATCGCTCGTCATGGCGTCGTCAAAAGTGGAGATCGTAAAATTGCCGCCGCTTACGGAAAGATTTCCGCTGTTTGCATGGATAGCGTCGTCCGTGCTGTCGATGATGAACGTGCCGCCATCGATGATAATGGAGTAGTCGCCTTCCGTTACGGCGATCTCTTCGTCCTCATTATTCGGATCGGGATATTCGATTTCGCCGACCTTTATTCCTTTACAGCCCTGCACAAGTCCGTAGAGCGAGCTTGCGCCGTAACGGCTTGTTTCGTCGCTCGCTATCCTCTGATAGGTGTTTCCCGATTTGATATATTTGAAATCGTCCGCGTCTATGCCGTATTCGGACATCTGCGTTTTGGGGACAAAACTGCCCGTCGTTTTGATGTTGTAGTTGCCGCCGTCGATATAGACGACTGTGTCGGCTTGTATGCCGTCGCCCTCCGTTTCGCAGGAATAATCGACGTTTTTCATATAGACATAGCCCTCATCGGTCGTGAACGTGGTAGTTTCGTCGTCGCACTCCGCGTTTATACCGTCCTTGCCTGCAGACAGTACATTTATGCTGCAGTCCGAAGCAGACACGGAGAGCGCGGAGATAGCGTGATTTGCCGCCGTGAGCGCGAGAGAGCAATCGACGACGGCGAGCTCTTTGGACACTTTTATGGCGTTCTTGCCGCCGCAGGTAACAGACAGAGAACCTGTTCCGTTGAAGGAGAGCGATCCTTTGACGTGGACGGCGTTCTCGCCATCGGCGGTTGAGACAACGGAATTTTCACCGATGAGCGTGATAACGACATCTGCGCCCTTGTTGGTCGCTCCGTCGAGCGCGATGCCTTCTGCTGTCGTTATTTTCGCGCCGTCGAAAATGAGGTGCAACTTCAAATTTTTTGCGCCGAAAGCGATCCCGCCGTAGTTGCCGCTGAAACGGTAGGTCCCGTCCTCGAAAATCGTGTACACGCCGTCCGTCGGCGCGACTTCTGTCGCTCCCGTAGTAGAAGTATTTGCAGAAAGTTCGGAAAGATCTTTGTCCGTAAAACCGCTTTTTACTTCGCTTGTAACATCGTCGGCGTTGTCTGCGATCTCACCCGTTCCGCCTCCGCCGAGATAATCTCCCGGATTGGTAAAGTTTTTGTCGCGACCGCAGCTTGTCAAAACAAATACGCACAAGATGAGCGTCGATATCAAAATTATAAATCGTTTCATAACGGTCTCCTTATGATAAAAGATTAAAATAATTATCTTAATTTATTGTGAAACTTTCCGAAAATTTTTAGGGAAAAACTTTCGGAAAGTTTTACATAGATAGTCAGCACTCGGTCACATTTTCAAAAAAATCATCAAAAGTTATGCCAAATACGCGAACCATAGCGATTATATAGCTTGCTTTAGGCTCGTTGACAGAACGTTCCCAATAATCTACCGCTTTTTGACTTACGCCTATCAGTTGAGCAAGCTTTTGTTGGGAAAGTCCTTTCTCCAGCCGAAATTCTTTTATGTTCTCTCCTAATTTTGCCATAATTAAATTTTATAAGAAAACTTCTTAAAGGGCTTGACTAAGAAGAATTCTTCTTATATAATAATGACGAAAAATTCAAAAAAAAAGGAGCACGATATGAAAAGAAAAGGCTTTATTTTGGCGGTCGTTGTACTGCTGTTGGGTATAATCTTGCTGTCGGTTTTGACGGGTTGCGATTCGTTTGGATTGTTCAGAAAAAAGGTGACGGTGCAGTTGGACTATAACGGCGCGGACGGGACATATCAAACGTCTTTTGAAGGGAAAGCGGGCAAATCGATGTCGTTGCCTACGCCCACACGAAGCGGGTATACTTTCGACGGGTGGTATGATGTGTTTATAGAGTGGAAGATGGAGGCATATCTCGCGGC
>CANQZE010000102.1 GCA_947628255.1 uncultured Clostridia bacterium
CGAGGAGAGCGGCAAGGCGCTCATCCTCACCGTCATGGTCGAGACATACGCGGTGCTTGCGCTGCTCGTCTCTCTGCTTGGCGTTATGATGCCCACGATCAACGGCATCCCCGCGTAAGTTATGAGCAAGGAAGCGATAAGCAAAAAAATCCTTGACGACGCGCATCAAAAGGCGGATCAGATCATAGCCGAAGGGCAGGCGAAGGCGGACGAGATCTTGGCGAAGGCGACGGAGGAGTGCGACAAATTGCTCCTCGACACACGCAAGGAACTCGAACGTCGCGAGGAGGAAGATCTTGCCCGTTCGCGCACCGTCGCGGAGTTGGACGCAAAAAGATTGTTGCTCGACGCGAGGCTCGAGATCATCGATCGCGTGTTTGCGCGCGCCCTCGAAAAGCTCGTCGAGCTTGACGACAAGGCGATGAAAGCGTTGTTGCTCGATATGCTGTCCGCCGCAGAGGACAAAGACGAGGTGTTGCTCAATCCCCGCGGCAGATCGTTGATCGGCGAAGCGGACATCAACGCCTATGCCAAAAAGCGCAAGATATCTCTCACGCTGTCGGACGCGGAGGGCGACTTCGCGGGCGGAATGCTGTTGAGGCGGGACGGCATAGACAAAAATTTGACCTTCGAGGTGGAACTCGCTCTGCTTCGAGACAGAGAAGAAGCGGAGATAGCAAAGCAGATTTTCGGATGATATGTCAGAGAAATTCGTATATGAAAACGCGAGGATAAAATCCCTCGAAGTCAAATTGCTCACAAGGCAATCTATGCAGAGGCTTGCGGAATGCACCTCCGCGCAGGCTGCCTTTAAGGCGTTGCTCGATATGGGATTCGGCGTCGGCGCGAGCATTCCGCAGGGCGATTTTGACGCGCTTTTCGCTTTTGAAGAGCAAAAGTGGCTGGACTGCGTCAGACAATTCAACGTAGCGGGCGCTTTGGACGCGTATCTTTTGCAATACGATTTTCTCAACCTCAAACTGACGCTCAAGGCGCAAGCCGTCGGCAAAAAGGCGGAGACGCTCGGGCTTGAGGGACTGAAGAGCTTTGAAGATATGCAGGCGATTTGCGAGCTTGACGAGGAAAAACTCGACGGGTATATCGGCGCGGCGATCAAGGAAGTGCGCGCGCTGTCCGCGTCGGGCAAAGCCACTCCGAGGGCGATTGACGTCGCCGTGGACAGGCAGATGTACTCCGCTGTCCTCGCCGCCGCAAAGGAAAGACCCGTGAGAGATTATTTCCGTCTCAAGATAGACGGCGTCAATCTGCTGTCCTTCATTAGAGCGAGAAGGCTTGGGCTGGACGCGGATTTTTACGCCGAAGGCTATATCGACGGCGGGCTGATAGATCTTCGCGGCATATTCGGGCTTGGCGCTGACGACGCGCTCGAAAAGGTCAAGGGAAGCGCGTTTTTCGACGCCTTCAAAAAGGCGCTTGAGGGGAACGACGCGATCGGTTTCGAAGTCGCCGTCGACAACATTTTGTTGGCGTCGGCGCGAAGCAAGAGAGACGATATGTTTTCCGTTTCGCCCATCCTCAGCTACTGTTTGCAGAAGCAGACGGAGCTTAAGGCGGCAAAACTTATCGTCGCGGGAATAAGAAACGGCGTGGACGGCGCCGTCATAAGGGAGAGATTGAGAGATGTCAATGCGTGAAGGTTTGATTGCTGTGGTAGGCGACAAGGATTCCGTGCTGGCGTTCAAGGCGCTCGGCGTGGACGTCTTTCCCGTTGAAAACGAAAACGAAGCGAAAGAGAGAGTGCATATGCTCGCGCGCACGCACTCCGTGATCTATGTTACGGAGCAGGTGGCAAAGTGGGCAGAAATGTATCTCAAAAGATATTCGGCGCGCCCATATCCCGTGGTCGTGCCCATCCCGTCCGCAAGCGGAAGCGAAGGGCTTGGCATTGCGGGCATAAAAGCAAATGTCGAAAAGGCGATTGGCGCAGATATCTTGTTCGACAAAGAGGACAAATAATGGAAATTGGGAAGATCGTTAAGGTTTCAGGTCCGTTGATCATTGCAGAGGGTATGGCTCAATGCAAGATGTTCGACGTTGTGCAGGTCAGCGACAAAAAGCTGATCGGCGAGGTCATCGAACTCAGAGGCGACAAAGCCTCCATTCAAGTGTACGAGGAGACGAGCGGGTTGGGTCCCGGCGAGAATGTGTATTCCACGGGCGCTCCGCTGTCTGTCGAACTCGGTCCCGGATTGATCGAGGGCATTTACGACGGCATTCAACGTCCGCTCGAAAAGTTGCGCGAGGCTTCGGGAGACCGTATCGAGCGCGGCGTGTATATACCCGCGGTGGATCACGAGAAATTGTGGGAATTTGTCCCCATCGTGAGCGTCGGCGACAGCGTTACGGCGGGATGCGTGTTGGGGACCGTGCAGGAGAACGTCCTCATCGAACACAAGATAATGGTCCCGTTCGGCGTGGAAGGCACCGTCAAGGAGATCAAAAAAGGCAGTTTCAACGTGGATGAGACCATCGCCGTCGTCGGCACGCCCAACGGAGACGTCAAAGTCACGATGCTCCAAAAGTGGCCCGTCCGTCGCGGGAGGCCGTATCTTGAAAAACTTTCGCCAAAGGAGCCGCTTGTCACGGGACAACGCGTCATCGACACGCTTTTCCCGATCGCGAAGGGCGGCGTGGCGGCGGTCCCCGGTCCGTTTGGAAGCGGCAAGACCATCGTGCAACATCAGCTCGCAAAGTGGGCTGACGCGGATATCATCGTGTACGTCGGATGTGGCGAGCGCGGCAACGAGATGACGGACGTCCTCAACGAGTTCCCGTCGCTCATCGATCCGCACAGCGGTCAGCCGCTGATGAAGCGCACCGTTCTCATCGCAAACACCTCGGATATGCCCGTCGCGGCGCGCGAAGCGTCAATATACACAGGCATAACGATCGCGGAGTACTTCCGCGATATGGGATACTCCGTCGCGATTATGGCGGACTCCACTTCGCGTTGGGCGGAGGCGCTCAGAGAGATGAGCGGCCGCCTCGAGGAGATGCCCGGCGAAGAGGGCTATCCCGCATATTTGAGCTCCCGTCTTGCGGAGTTCTATGAGCGCGCGGGCGTGGTCAAGGTGCTGGGACAAGAGGGAGTCATGGGCTCTATCACGGCGATAGGCGCGGTCTCGCCTCCGGGCGGCGACCTTTCCGAACCCGTATCGCAGGCGACTTTGCGCATTGTCAAGGTGTTCTGGGGCTTGAGCGCGTCGCTGGCATACAAGCGCCACTTCCCCGCGGTGGATTGGCTGACGAGCTATTCGCTTTATGCGGACAGAATGAGCGAGTGGTACGGCGACAACATCGGCGACGAGTGGATGGGACTCAGGGCGGATCTGATGAGGATATTGCAGGAAGAGGCTCAGCTGGACGAGATCGTGCGCCTTGTCGGTATGGACGCGCTCTCTCCCGAAAACCGCCTCACTATGGAGACGGCAAAGTCGATAAGAGAGGACTATCTGCATCAAAACGCTTTCCACGAGGTGGATACGTTCGCGTCGCTTGAAAAACAGCAATATATGATGAAACTCATTCTCGAGTTCGACCGTCTTGCGAAGGACGCGCTCAACAAGAATGTGGACATCGAGGATATTTTGGAGCTTCCCGTCAGGGAAAAGATAGGCAGGGCGAAATACATCCCCGAGACGGAGATGTCGAAGTTTGACGAGTTGCTCGCCGAGATCAACGGCAGTATGCTCGCGCTCACCGATCAGGGAGGTGAAAACTGATGCTGAAGGAATATAAGACCATACGCGAAATTGTTGGACCGTTGATGCTTGTCGACGGCGTTGAAGGCGTCAAATACAACGAGCTTGTCGAAATAAGACAGGCAAACGGCGAGGTCAGAAGCGGCAAAGTGTTGGAGATCGACCGAGACAAGGCACTCGTGCAACTCTTCGAGCCTTCGCAGGGCATCAAGATGACGACGTCGCGCGCGCGTTTCCTCGGCCACGGAATAGAGCTTGGCGTGAGCGAGGATATGCTCGGCAGGGTTTTCGACGGAATGGGACGTCCGCGCGACGGCGGCGCGCCGATCATCCCCGATATGAAACTCGACATCAACGGACAGCCCATCAACCCCGTCGCGAGAGACTATCCCAATGAGTTCATTCAAACGGGCATAAGCGCGATCGACGGCTTGAATACGCTCGTGCGCGGACAGAAATTGCCTGTGTTCTCAATGTCGGGAATGCCGCACGCGGAGCTTGCCGCTCAAATCGCAAGGCAGGCGAAAGTGCTGGGTACGGATGAAAAATTCGCGGTCGTGTTCGCCGCGGTCGGCATAACGTTTGAGGAAGCGGATTTCTTCATCTCCGACTTCAGACGCACCGGAGCCATCGAACGCGCCGTGATGTTCATCAACCTCGCCAACGATCCCGCGGTGGAACGCATCTCCACGCCGAGAATGGCGCTCACCGCCGCGGAATATCTCGCGTTTGAGAAGGATATGCACGTGCTTGTCATCACAACGGACATCACAAACTACGCCGAGGCTTTGAGAGAGGTCTCCGCCGCGAGGAAAGAGGTCCCCGGCAGGCGCGGTTATCCGGGATATATGTACACCGACCTTGCAAGCCTTTATGAGCGCGCGGGCAGGATAGTGGGCAAGAAGGGATCCATCACGCAGATCCCCATC
>CANQZE010000103.1 GCA_947628255.1 uncultured Clostridia bacterium
CTTCTCTACGCCCTCCGTGAACAGCGAGAACGTCGCCGCAAGGAAAACGCGTTGCGCGCCCTTCTCCTTGATCTCTCGCGCGAGTTTGAGGATGGAATCTCCCGTCGCGATCATATCGTCCGCGACAAAGACGTCCATTCCCATAACGGGACTGCCGATATACTCGTGCGCGACGATGGGGTTGCGCCCGTTGATGATCGTGGAATAGTCGCGGCGCTTGTAGAACATCCCGAGATCGAGGCCAAGCACCGAGGCGTAATACACATTTCTTGTCATCGCGCCCTCGTCGGGAGAGATGACCATAATGTGATTTTTGTCAAGTTGCACTTCGGGGAACCTTCTGACGAGCTGTTTGAGGATCTGATAGTGCGCAAAATAATTGTCGAAGCCCATAAAAGGCACTGCGTTTTGCACTCTGGGATCGTGCGCGTCGAAGGTGATGATGTCGCTCACGCCCATCGACTCGAGTTCCTGCAACATCATTGCGCAATCGAGAGACTCTCTGGCGTTGCGGCGATGTTGGCGCCCGCCGTAGAGCATAGGCATAATCACCGTGATGCGATATGGTTTGCCCGTGCAGGCGCAGATTATGCGCTTGAGGTTGGCAAAATGCTCGTCGGGAGTGAGGGGAACGCTCTTGCCCATCATCGTGTAGGTGACGCCGTGGTTGCCGGGATCGCAAATGATGTACAGATCCTTCCCTCTGACCGTCTCGTGGACGATGCCTTTCGCGTCGCCGTTGGTGAAACGCGGACAATCGGCGGAAAGTATGAAGGTGTTTTTCTTCAACTTCTTGCCGAGATGCGATTCTTTGAAAAGGTTGATGAGTTGCTTGTCGATAAGCTCAGTAAGCTCCTCCGCGCCGGGAGTGGCGATGAGAGCGATCGGAGCGCTGGGCGTCTCCCCAAAAACTGAAAAATCCGGTGACATAACTTCCTCCGAGAGTGTAGCTACATTATATCAAACAATTTTGCAAAGTGCAATCATATTTGAGTATATAATATTTTGAAATTGTTGAAGAAAACTCACAGCGGCAAAATGCGCACCAATATCCCGTTCATAACCTCTATCCCGCGATCCGTCAGCGCGATCCTGTCCCCTTCTCGCTTGAAGAAGCGCTCCAACTCTTTGGGGATCATCCCTTGCGTCAACTTTGCGTCCACGCCGCGAGATGTGCGCAGACCAAGCATAATCTGCTCGTTTAGAATATCCTTTTCGCTCAAAACAGACATCTCGACGCGAGGTATGGCGTCAAATGAATCAACGCAATTCACGCCTCCGATATACGCGTTGAGATCTTTGGGATTTGCAAAGCGGATCTCCTTCGCGAGAGGCTTTGATCCGTCCGAAGTTTTCAAAAGAGAATGCGAACCCGCGCCCAAACCGATATATTCTTCCCTCGTCCAATATCCCATATTGTGTTTGGATTCAAATCCGCGCCTCGCGAAATTGGACACTTCATAGCGCTCCAATCCACGCTCTCTCAGGGCGGCAACGGCGGCGTCGGTCATATCCGCCGTCTCGTCGGAGTCGGGAAGCAACACCCTGCCCTCATCCACGCGCTTTTTGAGCGGCGTCCCCTCTTCGAGCGTGAGCTGATAGACTGACATATGTTTGAGCCGCGGCGCAAGTTCCGATATCTCCCTCTTGACAAGTTCTATGCTGTCGTAAGGCAGTCCGATGATGACGTCCGCTGATACATTGTCGAAATATCGTCCCGCAAGTTCTATCTTCTCTATCGCCGTCTCGCTGTCGTGGAGCCTGCCGACAGACTTAAGATTTCTGTCGTCGAGACTTTGCACTCCGAGACTTATCCTGTTTATGCCCGCCTCAGAGTATGCCGCGAGCTTTTCCTCAGTTATGCTCTCGGGATTTGCCTCGATGGAAAACTCCTTGACTCCGCTCAGATCAAAATGCTCATTGAGCGCTCTGCAGAGCGAAGTTATGCGCTTAGAGTCCAACATACTCGGCGTGCCGCCCCCGATGTAGACGGTGTCGATCCTCGCCTCGCCGTACTGTTTTGAGGCGAAAGCGATCTCGCGATTGAGCGCCGCGAGATATGTGAAAACCGTCGCGTCGTCGCATCCGGCGTACGAATTGAAATCGCAATATTGGCATTTTGCCTTGCAAAACGGCAGATGGATGTACAATTCCAAAGTGTTTTCTTGCCTCGCTGCGTTTATGATCAGTTGTCGATCTTGAGGATGGAGATGAACGCCTCGCTCGGAACTTCGACGCTTCCCACCTTGCGCATACGTTTTTTGCCCTCTTTCTGTTTTTCGAGCAACTTCTTTTTGCGGGTTATGTCGCCGCCGTAGCACTTGGCGAGGACGTCCTTCCTGTAGGCTTTGACCGTCTCGCGCGCGATGATTTTCCCGCCGATAGTCGCCTGAATGGGGATCTCGAAGAGCTGTCTCGGTATTACTTCCTTAAGTTTTTCCGCTATCCCCCTGCCGCGCGAATAGGCGTTATCTTTGTGGACGATTATGCTGAGCGCATCGCACAGCTCGCCGTTTATCATCATATCGAGGCGCACGAGGTCGCTCTTCATATAGCCGTCCATATCGTAATCGAGAGAGGCGTAACCGCGCGTGCGGGATTTGAGACTGTCGAAAAAGTCGTAGATGATCTCGTTGAGGGGCATCCTGTACACGATCTGAACTCGCGTCGGATCGATGTAGGACATATCGACAAATATGCCGCGTTTGCCTTGACACAGCTCCATTATCGGGCCGACATAATCGGGCGGCGTGTACAGCGTCGCTTTGACGACAGGCTCCTCGATATAGGCGATCTCGGTCATAGGCGGGAGCGCGGTGGGATTGTCTATGGTGAGTTTTTCACCGTTGGTTTTGGTGACGATGTAGCTGACGCTGGGCGCCGTGGTGATGAGATCGAGGTCAAACTCGCGCTCGAGGCGCTCCTCGATGATCTCCATATGCAAAAGTCCCAAAAATCCGCATCTGAATCCGAAGCCCAACGCCGTGGACACTTCGGGTTCGAAACTCAGGGACGCGTCGTTGAGTTGCAACTTCAAAAGCGCTTCTTTGAGGTCGTCATATTTTGCGCCGTCCGCGGGAAAAACGCCCGTATACACCATAGGAGTCGCCTTTTTATAGCCGGGAAGCGCCTCTTTTGCGGGGAGATCCGCGCCTGTGATCGTGTCGCCGACCGCGGTGTCGCTCACGTTTTTGACGCTAGCGGCGATATAGCCGACTTCGCCTGACGAAAGCCGTTGCGCGGGACGCATATCGGGCGAAAAATAGCCAACTTCGACAACGTCGAAAGTCTTGCCTGAGGACATCATTTTGATCTTGTCCCCCACCTTGACGCTGCCGTCCATAACGCGTACCATCGAAATTGCGCCGCGATAGTTGTCGTAAAAGCTGTCGAAAATGAGCGCTTTGAGAGGCGCGTCATCCTCCCCGCCGGGCGCGGGCAATTTCTCGATGATCTGCGCGATGAGATCGTCAATGCCTATTCCTTCCTTTGCGGAAACAAGCGGACAGCCGTCCGTGTCCAGCCCGATGATGTCCTCGATCTCGAGCTTGACCGCCTCGACGTCCGCGGACGCGAGGTCTATCTTGTTGATGACAGGCAATATCTCCAGGTTGTTTTCAAGCGCGAGATAAACGTTTGAAAGAGTCTGCGCCTCAACGCCCTGCGACGCGTCAACGACAAGCAGAGCGCCCTCGCAAGCGGCAAGACTGCGCGAGACCTCATACGTGAAATCCACGTGACCGGGAGTATCTATGAGGTTCAGGATGTATTCTTCGCCCTTGTAGGTATAAAACAGACGGCAAGTCTGCAACTTGATTGTTATGCCGCGTTCGCGCTCGATGTCCATATTGTCGAGCAATTGCGCCTCCATATCGCGGGCGCTCACCGTGCCTGTGCGCTCGATGAGACGATCCGCGAGCGTTGATTTGCCGTGATCGATGTGGGCGATGATGGAAAAATTTCTGATATGTTTTTTGCTCAATGCCTCAACTCCCCCGAAGATATCCGACGTTTGTCAAATTTTGCCGAATTTCTTTGGAAAAATATATTGACATTATTATAATAGAATTATAAAATTTTATCAACAAAATAATGAGGAATTGAAAGAATTATGGGTTTTCAATGGCTTTTTGACAGACCGATCGCCCACCGCGGGCTTCACGACGGCAACATTCCCGAGAACAGCCTGCCCGCATACGAGAAGGCTTGCGAACTCCGCTACAACATCGAGATCGACACTCACGTGACTAAGGACCTGCAAGTCGTCGTGCATCACGACGACAACCTCAAACGTATGTGCGGCTATGACAAAAAAATCCGCGATTGCACTCTTGAGGAGATCAAAAATCTCCGCCTCGCAGATACGGAATACACCGTCCCCACACTCAAGGAAGTGCTTGACTGCGTGAATGGCAGGACGGGCATTCTGTGTGAGATCAAGGGCATAAACCCGTTTGACAACACCATCGCCAAAGCGACGATCGACGCGATCAAAGGCTACGAAGGTCCCATAGCGCTGCAATCCTTCAACTTCCACGCCGTCAAATATGCCAAGCACCACTGCGATCTGCCCGTCGGAGAGCTT
>CANQZE010000104.1 GCA_947628255.1 uncultured Clostridia bacterium
GACGCGCGTTCGCGCCGCCCGCAAGCGTGTTCAAGATCGGCGTTTCAACCTCGATGAAGCCTCTCTCGTCAAGCACGCGACGGATCGTGGAGATGATCTTGCTACGCTTGACAAAAACGTCCTTGACCTCGGGATTTGCGATGAGATCTACATAGCGCTGACGATAGCGCAACTCCGTATCCTTCAGCCCGTGGAATTTTTCGGGGAGCGGCAACAGGGATTTCGCAAGCAACGTCGCTTCTTTGACGTGTATGGAAACTTCCCCAGTCTTTGTCTTGAAAACGCCGCCCTTGACGCCGATTATGTCGCCCACGTCCAGCTTTTTGAAATCCTGATATTCGTCGACGCCCATATCGTCGCGGCAGAAATATCCCTGGATCTTGCCGTCGCCGTCCGTGATGTGACCGAAGCTCGCCTTGCCCATAATTCGCTTTGACACGAGCCTGCCCGCAACGGAAACTTCCTTGCCCTCGTATGCGTCGAAATTCGCGATTATCTCGCCCGCCGTCGCCGTACGCTCATACGAAGTCCGCTCAAAGGGATCCGCGCCTCGCGCCGTAAGCTCCCCGAGCTTTTCGATTCTGACCTTACGCACCTCGTTTTGGTCGACTTGAGGCGCGTTCACCGTATTCTCATTCATAAGCAATTGCATATGCTCCGCGGGGGTAGCCCGCGGTCGCGTTGTCCTTTTTGTTTTGTCACTTGATGGCGATGATCTTGTACTCCTCCTCGCTGTGCGAGGTGGAAAATTTTGCCGTATCGCCGCTCTTCTTGCCGATGAGCGCCTTGCCGAGCGGAGACTCGTTGCTGATCTTTCCCTTTGAGAAATCCGCTTCCGTCTCGCCGACGATCTGCACGTTCATAATGGGATCCTCTCCCTCGTCAAGTTCGCCGAGATACTCGATCGTCACCGTGTTTCCCATAGCGACTTTGTGCGTGCCGCTCTTCTCGATGATGACGGCGTTTTTGATGCGCTCTTCGATGTCCTTGATCTCTTGCGCGACCTGTCCTTCTTCTTGTTTTGCCGCGTCGTATTCCGCGTTTTCGCTCAAGTCGCCCAACTCGCGCGCGTGCTGAAGCTTTTTGGCGACGTCGCCGCGCAGATAGCGGATGAGATAATCCAGCCTTTGATGCAGCTCTTCAAGCCCTTCTTGGGTCAAATAAACTTCTTTCATATTTACTCCTATATGGGCAAAATTGCGCCCGATCTCGGGCGCATTTGCCAAATTGTGTTCTTGAGGTCGTCAAGCCTTCTCGGGTTCCTGCTCGGGAGCGGACTCCGCAGGAGTTTCCTCTTTCTCCTGCTCGGGAACGGCTTCCTGCTCGGGAGCGGTCTCTTCGGTGGGAGTTTCGGACTCCGCCGCGGTCTCCTCGCTCTCCTCTTCGGGATTGAGGTTGGACTTGATCTCCGCCTTTTGAGCGGCTTGCTTCTCTTCCTCGGCGCGCTTCTCGGCGAGGATCCTCTCCTCTTCCGCGCGCTTCTCTTCGAGTTTCTTTGCGACTTCCGCGTTGATCTCTTCCGCGTTTGCCTTATACTTGGGAACAAGTTGCATAATGTTGATGTCTATCGCCGTGAAGTGATAGCCGAAAGTCTTGTACATACAATCCTCGATGTAGCATCTTGTCGCGATCTCCACCTCGTCGATGTCCTTGTCCTCGACCTTGATGTTGAGCTTGAGCGTGACGCCGAATCCGTCGCCGATGAGCGCGATCTTCTTGAACTTGACGCCCTCGATCATATGGCAAGCCTTTTTGATCTCCTTCTTGACGACGCCGACGCTGACGCGAACGCTCTCGCCCTTGCCGTTTTTGACGATGATCTCGTGCAGAGCCTCGCCTTGGATGAACAACAGCGCGATCGTCACGCCCGCGATCACAACGTACAGAACGGAAATGGCGATCAGCAAGCCGTGAACGAGACCGTTGTCAAAGTCCTCCTCCTTGATTCCGCCGAAAGCCGTGACAAGCAGGATCACGATGAGGATGAGCGCAACGACAAAACTTGCCGATGCGAGCACTTTTGCAAGATTCTTTCTCATAAAACCTCCGTGCGCGCGCCGCGCGCAACAAAATTATTCTTGACTAATAATATATACCTTCAGACAGATTAAGTCAATCTTGTGACGACATTTTGCGCAACAATTTCTTCCTCCGCGCCTCAGTCGTCCCTCCCGAACGGAACAAACACGGGGACGCGTCCCTCAAAATGGTTGTATCCCTCGAATCCTATCCCGGATGCGAGCTTTTCAAACTCGTCGATACGCGCGCATATCTCTCCGCGATGGCTGTCGCCGCCGTAACATATGTCGCGCCCGCCCAACTCGAAATATCGCCTCAGCACGTCCTCGCTCGGGTGTACGTCGTGATGAAAATTGATCTCCAAAGTCTTGCCTCGCGCGATTATACCCTTGAGTATGGCGTCGAAAAGATCGGGAAAATCCTCGTATCTCAGCTCCTTGTCTCTGTAAGGCGCGCCGTGCGTGATGTATCCTATGTGCGCGACGACGTCGTAGGGATACGGTGCGTCGAGGCTGTCCAACACCGTCTCGAGATATTCGCCGTACGCCCGCTTTTTGCTTTTGAAATAAAACCAATCGCGAAAATACGCTTCCTTTCCTCCCACGCAATGCACGGAGTTGATCACCTCGTCAAAAGGATATCGGCAGATGAGATCCTCATATCTTTTGTTTGCGTCGCCCTTCGCGGAAAAACCCGCCTCAATGCCGAAAAGCAATGTTAATGAGTTGTTTTTGTCATCTTTAATCGCTTTTTTGGTCAAAACAAAGTTTTTGTAGTATGCCTCGACGTCAAGCGGATCGCACTTGAAATTTGCCTTACATTCTCCGTATTGAAGGTCAAAATCGCAGTGATCCGTCACGCAAAATCCGTCCGCTTTGCCCGCCGCGCAACGAACAAGCTCCTCGATGGGGAGCTTGCCGTCGTGCGAAAATACGCTATGCACGTGTGCGTCGAATTTTTTCATAAGAACTTCTCCCAAACGTTGTTGTCTCAGGCAGGGGAATAGAAACCCAACCTCTCCCTTTATTACGCTCGGCGTTGTTGATTACTTCTATTTGCGAGGCGTTCAGCCTCGCTCCGCAGGTCGCTCGGACAATAAGTTGTCATTCCAAAATGGCTTTGATTCTTCTCACGCCTGCGGAGGAGCTTTGCTCTTTGATGATCCTGAACTTGCCCAGCTCGCCCGTGCGCTTGGCGTGGGGACCGCCGCAGATCTCCTTTGAGAATCCGATCGTGTACACCTTGACCACTTCGCCGTATTTCGAAGCGAACACGCCCACTGCGCCCTGCGCCTTGGCCTCCTCGACGGACATCTCCTCGAGCTTGACGGGGACGTCGAGAGCGATCTGCTCGTTGACGAGCTTTTCCACTTCGGCGATCTCTTCGGGAGTCAACGGCCTTGGAAAGTTGAAGTCGAAGCGCAGTCTCTCGGACGTGATGTTGCTGCCCTTTTGCTGGATGTTGTCGTCGTGAAGCACTTTTTTGAGTGCGGCGTTCAAAAGATGGGTGGCGCTGTGCAGTCTTGCCGTGAGTTCGCCGCCGTCGGCAAGTCCGCCCTTGAATTTTTGTTCCGCGCCCGCCTTGCTGAGCGCCTGATGTTCCGCAAGAGCCTTGTCATAGCCCGCCTTGTCAAGCTCGAAGCCCTTCTCTTTGGCGAGTTCGGCAGTCATCTCGATGGGGAAGCCGAACGTGTCGTACAGCCTGAACGCCGTCTTTCCAGGGAAAACTTTCATACCCTCGGGCAGATGCGCGACAATCTTGTCAAACTCCTTGAGGCCCTGCTCGATGGTCTTGGCAAACTTGTCCTTTTCGAGCGTGAGTTCATTCACGACTCTCTCCTCGTTGTCCTTGATGTACGGATAGGCGGACTTGTATTTTTCGACATACATCCTCGCAAGCTGAGTGAGCGCGCTGTCGTCCACGCCGAGGGTGCGGCAATATCTCATCGCCCTGCGGATGAGGCGGCGCAACACATAGCCTTGATCCACGTTGGACGGCGATATGCCGTTGACGTCGCCGATGAGAAAGGTCGCCGTCCTGGTGTGATCGGCGATGATGCGCATTGCGGCGGTGTCCTTTTCGTTCTCGCCGTACTTTTTGCCGCTCAACTCCTCGAGTTTTTTGATCGCAAAATCAAACAGATCCGTTTCGTACACCGATTTGTAGCCGTTGAGGATGCAAAGCATACGCTCGAGTCCCATCCCTTGGTCCACGTTTTTCTGTTTGAGCGGCGAGAATGTCCCGTCCGCGTTTTTGAAGTATTGCATAAAGACGTTGTTGCCGATCTCGAGATACTTCCCGCAATCGCAAGCGGGAGAGCAATCCTCATTGCAGGCGGGCTTTCCCGTGTCGATAAACATCTCCGTGTCGGGGCCGCAGGGACCCGTTATGCCCGCGGGGCCCCACCAATTGTGCTTTTTGTCGAGATAGAAGATCCTGTCCTCGGGGACGCCCAGACTTCTCCACACCGACGCGCTCTCCTCGTCGCGAGGGCAATCCTCGTTGCCCGCGAACACCGTGACGGCAAATTTTTCGGGGTCGAAACCTA
>CANQZE010000105.1 GCA_947628255.1 uncultured Clostridia bacterium
GACGGGGGAGTATCCCGCGGGATTTTTGACGACGCCCGCAAGAGTCGCGCACTGAGCGGGGGAAAGCTCGCTTATGTCCGCGTCGAAAAAAGTTCTCGCCGCGCTCTTAACGCCGTAAGCGCCGCTGCCGAAATAGATGACGGACATATACATATTGAGGATATCGTCCTTCGAATATTTTCGCTCGAGATCGCGCGCCAAAGCTATCTCTCGGAGTTTGCGGGAGATGGAGCGCTCGCTTGTCAGGTGCGTGTTTTTGACGAGCTGTTGGGTGATGGTCGAAGCGCCCTGCGCGACGTTTTTGGATTTGATGTTTTTGACGATCGCGCCCGCTATACGCACGACGTCATAGCCTTTATGCTTGTAAAATCGCTTGTCCTCGACGGCGACGAAAGCGTCTTTGAGAAGTTGCGGAGCTTCGCCTTGTTTGACGTAAGAGTCCTCATCCGCATATATCTCATTGCCGTTGACGTCGTAAAATGTGGGAGCCGAAAGCGCGGTCGGCAAAAGTTTTGCGTCGATATGCTGTCCGCTCGCCCAAATCGCGTATCCGCCTGCCGCTATGCCTATCAACAGGGCGGGCAAGAGGACAAATCCGCACGCCAACAAGATGAAAACGCGCTTGAGACGCGAGCGCTTTTTTGTCGAAGTTGTTGCTTTGGAGATTTCCGTTGAATTTTTCATCAAAAATATTATTGTGTTATCCGAAAAAATTATGTATAATTAAAGTCTATGAAACTATGCGCATATGCGCGCGCGAGGAAATATGCCGCTCTTTTATAAGATCAACACCTATGGCTGTCAAATGAACGTTCACGAGTCTGAGAAGCTCGCGGGTCTGCTTGAGAAAATGGGTTATGTCCAATGTCCCGAGGGAGAGCCTGCGGACGTCATCGTATTCAATACGTGTTGCATACGCGACACGGCGGAGCGCCGCGCTCTCGGCAATATCGGGGTCACCAAGGCGGAGAAGAAGCGCAATCCCGATCTTATCATCGCGGTCGTGGGATGTATGCCTCAACAGGACGGAGTCGCCGAGACGATCATCGCGAAATATCCGTATGTGGACATTGTTTTGGGGACGCGCAGCATAAGCGAACTTCCGGCCGAGATAAACAGAGTTCTCGTCTCGCGCGAGCGGAAAAGAAAAAAGAGCGACAAGCGATATCGCGCCGTCAATGTCGGAATGCCCGAAAAATATCTTGAGATTGACGAGGCGACGCCCACTGTTCGGACAAGCTATCCAAACGCTTGGATCAACATAATTTACGGTTGCAACAACTTTTGCAGCTATTGCATTGTGCCGTACGTCCGCGGCAGGGAACTATCGCGCAATATGAACGATATCCTCGACGAGATCAAGCGCTCGGTCGACGCGGGCTACAAGGAGATCACTCTGCTCGGCCAGAATGTCAATTCCTACGGCAACGACCTGTCGGACGGCACAAATTTCGCAAAACTTTTGCACGAGACGGACAAGATAGAGGGCAAATTCCGCGTCAGATTTATGACCTCGCACCCAAAGGATCTCACCGAGGAAGTTATGGACGAAATGGCGGCGTCGAGCAAGATATGCTCCAATCTGCACTTGCCGATACAGTCCGGCTCCGACAAAGTGCTCAGAGATATGAACAGGCGCTACGATAGAGAAAAATATCTCTCGCTCATCGAGGGACTGCGCAAGCGTATGCCCGACATCGGCATAACGACGGACATAATGGTCGGCTTCCCGACAGAGACGGAGAAAGATTTCGAGGACACGATTGACATCGTGGAGCGCGTGCGCTTTTCAAACGCGTTCACATTTATATATTCGCCGAGGAAGGGTACTCCCGCCGCGAGAATGGAACAGATCCCGTACGCGATCAAACAGGAGCGCATCTCCCGCCTCATCAAGGCGCAAAACCGCGTCACAAAGGAGCTTTCCGATGAGTATACGGGCGGGATATATGAAGTGCTTTGCGAAGATATCGCGCCGAAATTCGACGGTATGGCGTGCGGCAGGACGGACAGCGGCAGACTTGTCACGTTCGACGGCGGAAGAGATGACATAGGCAAATTTTTCAACGTGAAGATCACCGCTTCCAAATCGGCTTCGCTGTTCGGACACAAGGAGGAAAAATGATAATCGACCACAGCAAACTCTCTCCTATGATGAAGAGATATTTCGAGATAAAGCAACAGTATGCCGACTGCCTTCTCTTTTTCAGGCTGGGCGACTTTTACGAGATGTTTTTCGAGGACGCCGAGATAGCGTCGCGCGCGCTCGATCTGACGCTCACGGGCAGGGACTGCGGGCTTGAGGAGCGCGCTCCGATGTGCGGAGTGCCGTATCACGCCGTTGATAATTACATTCGTCGCCTGATCGAGGCGGGCTATCGCGTCGCCATTTGCGAACAACTCTCCGATCCCGCGACCTCGGTTGGGCTTGTGGACAGGGATGTCGTGAGAGTCGTATCGGGCGGCACGGTGATGGAAGAAGATATCCTTGACGAGCGGTCGTCCAACTATCTCGCGTCGGTGTTTACAAAGGACGGCGCCTTTGGCATAGCGTGGACGGATATATCGACGGGCGAATTCAACGCGTACGAGTTCGAAGGGGAGAATTATCTCGACAGGCTTTCGGATTTTTTGAGTAGCGTCACGCCGAGCGAGATCATCTGCAATGCGGATTTCGTTTCCAAATATCAATCCTTACAATTTTTCAGAACTACGGATCAAAGGGCGCGCTGCTATCACGATTTCGCATACAATCTTCAGACCGCGACAAAGAAGATACTTTCCGCGTTCAAAGTTGCGTCGCTCGCGGCTTTCGAATGCGACGACAAGCCGTACGCGGTCGCGGCGGCAGGCGGCTTGTTGGAATATCTTGCGCAGACCCAAAAACGCGAGTTGGGGCAGTTCGGCGCGATAAACTATCTGCACGACTAGTCCTTTATGATGCTCGATCTCGCCACGCGCAGAAATTTGGAACTCACCGCGCGCGCAAGAGACGGCAAAAAGCAGGGTTCGCTGATAGCAGTGCTTGATAAGACGCGCACCGCGATGGGCGCGCGCACGATAAGGCGATACATCGAGCAACCCCTTCAGGACGCGGACAAGATCAACAAGAGGCTTGACGCCGTTGAGGAATTTACGACCTCAAGCTTGCTGAGGGAAAAACTTTCCGACGCTCTCGACGGCGTGCGCGACCTCGAAAGGCTGTGCGGCAGATTGGCGTACGGATCCGCAAGTCCACGCGATCTGCTGTCCGTCGGAGATACGCTCGACGCGATCCCCGCAATAAAAGAGTTGCTCAAAGGCGCAAAGGCGCCGCTCACAAGAGAGATCAACAAGCGCCTGTTCCCGCTGGACAAGTTGCGCAAATTGCTTCTTTCCTCTCTGGACAGGGAGGGCGTCAACAATTTCAGAAACGGGAACTACATCGCTACCGGATTTTGTTCGGATCTCGATTCCATCCGCTCCGTCAAGTCAAACGCGCGCGCTTGGCTGGACGCTCTCGAGGAGAGAGAAAAAGAGGACACGGGCATACGCACGTTGAAGATAGGGTTCAACAAAGTTTTCGGATATTATATTGAAGTTTCGAAATCGTTTACGGACAAAGTGCCGTATCGCTATCAGCGCAAGCAGACCCTCGTCAACGGCGAGAGATATATCACCGACGAGCTTAAACAGCTCGAAGAGAAGATCCTTTCGGCGGAATCGGAGTCGCTCGCCCTCGAGGAAAAGATATTTGCGGAACTCAAACAGGCGACATATGCGGAACTTGCGCCCCTCAAATCCACCGCGCTTGCGCTCGGCGCGCTTGACGCATTGCTGTCTTTCGCGACGGTCTCGTCGGCGCAGCACTATGTCAAACCGAACATAGGTCCGAAGGTCAAAGCGATCAACATCTCGCAGGGCAGGCATCCCGTCGTGGAGACTTTGCTCTCAAAGGGCGCGTATGTGTCCAACGATACGTTGCTTGACAGCGATGACAACCGCACTATGATCATAACAGGTCCCAATATGGCGGGCAAAAGCACATATATGCGGCAAGTCGCTCTCATCGTTTTGATGGCGCATATAGGCTGTTTTGTGCCTGCAAAGAGCGCGGATATCACGCTGACCGATCGCATATTCACGCGTATAGGCGCAAGCGACGACCTCAGCGGAGGACAAAGCACGTTTATGGTGGAAATGATCGAAGTTGCCACCATCCTCAATTACGCGACCAAAAACAGCCTTCTCATTCTTGACGAGATAGGCAGAGGCACGTCCACGTTCGACGGGCTTTCCATTGCGTGGGCGGTGCTTGAATACATCACAAAGACGCTCAAGGCAAAAACGCTGTTCGCGACGCATTTTCACGAGCTTACGCAACTCGAAGATCTCGACGGCGTGAAAAACTACCGCGTGTTGGTGTCCGAACAGGGCGGCAGCGTCGTGTTTTTGCATAAGATCGCGAGAGGAGGCGCGTCTCAAAGCTTCGGAATCGAGGTCGCGTCGCTCGCGGGTGTCGCAAAACCCGTCATCGAACACGCAAAGCGCATAATGGCGCGCCTCGAAGAG
>CANQZE010000106.1 GCA_947628255.1 uncultured Clostridia bacterium
GTGCGTATGGCGATCTATCAACTTGCGGCAAAGCTCCGTGAGCATATCGTAGCTGTCAAATTCGCCGTTCTTCTCGGCGATGAGCGTGTGAAAGACGGCTTGCATAAGCACGTCGCCGCACTCCTCGCGGATGTTTTCCGCGTCGCGCGAATCGATGGCGTCCACAAGCTCGTACGCTTCTTCGATGAGGTTTATGCGGATGGACTCGTGCGTCTGCGCCCTGTCCCACTCGCAACCGTCGTCGGCGCGCAAGCGGCGCATAAGCTCGTCAAAATCGCTATATCCGAAACGCTTGCATTCCGTGAGAGGACAGCCGCAGATCACGATCAGATCCGCTTCCCCGCCGAGCTTTGAGACGGTGGTTTCGCGTTCTTTGCCGTCGCACTCCGTTGTGACGGGGACGTCTCCGTAGCTGTCGAGCAATTTCGCCTTGACCGCCGCGAGCGTCGCCTCGCCGTCTATACCGTCCACGACAAGCGCGATCCGCTTGTCAAAAAAATGCGCGGACAAAAAATCCCGCGCTATGTAACGCTGATACGAACCTTTCAAAACTTCGTCAAGTTTCATCCTCATACTCCCAAAATCTCACGACCCTGCGCAGTTTTTTGAGCGCCTTGCCCATAGGAAGCATATCCATCTCTTCCTCGCCGAGCAACCCGAAGAGCAGAGCCAGCCACACATAGACGGGCGCGCATACGAGAAGTCCCAGCGCAGTCGCGAGAACGTCGTTTTTCACGAGGTCGGAGACGCCCAGCCCCGCAAGCCCCATTATAACACCAAGAAGCAGGTTTAGACCAACATTTTTTTCAAGATGTACGCCGCAAATTTTTCGGAAGGAGATATACGCTCCCAAAAACGCCGTTGCCGCCATCGCGACGGAGGCGATCGCGCCGCCGATCATCCCGAAATATCGCGTGAGGACTATGCTGAGTGCCGCCTTCAGCACGATTGCCGCAAGGAGAGATATCACCGCATATTTCGCCTTGTCGAGCGCTTGCAGAAGGGACACGTATATCTGCATAGCGGAAAGCAACACGATGTTCGCCGCCGTCACGCGCAACAGATTTGCGCTCAAAGCGAGCTGTTCTTGGGAGAGCGCGGGATATATCACTCTGAGAAGCCTCGGCGCAAATACGATGAAAAACGCCGCGCAAGGCACGCCGATGAGATACGCGAGCTTGATGGACAGCCTGCTCTTGACAAGCACGCCGTCGATATCGCGCGTCACCCGCGAGGCGGACACCGTGGGAACGATGACGACAGCGAGCGACATTATGAGTACGACGGGCATATTTATCAGCGAATTGACGGGGCCTGACAACAATCCGTACTGCGCCGTCGCAACTCCCTGCTCCACGCCGCCCCACTTGAGCGCGTTGACAAGGATGACGCTGTCAAAAAATCCGCTCAGCGGCAACAGCACGGCGGACGCCGCGATGGGCAATGCAGTCCTGAACATCCCCGTAGCCTCCGCCCGCGTGAAAGACAGCGGTTCTGGCTCCCTCTTGGCGCACTTGACAAAATAGGTGACGACAAGATAGATCAGCGCGCACACCTCGGACGCGCTCACGCCGAGCAGAGCGCCCATCACCGCCGCCGTCACTCCCCTGCTCCTGAGAGCCAACGCCAGCCCTATGCCCGCGCCGAGTTTGACGACTTGTTCGATGATGTTCGACGCCGCCGTCGGCACCATATCGAGTTCGCCTTGAAACAGCCCTCGAAAACCCGCGATAAGGCTGACAAACAGCACCGTCGGCGCAATAATATAGTATCCCGCGCGCGTGGAACCGTTGCCCTGCCACACGGAGATCTTGCCCGCAAGTCCCGCCAATATGCCGCCTCCGATAAGCCCCGTGACGGTGAGCGCGAGCATCGCCATCGCAAAATATTTGCGAGACGGCTCGCCGAGCGCGCGCTTTTCGGAAACGACGCGGGAGAGCGCCGTGGGAATACCCGACGTGGACAACGTCATAAAAAGCGCGAAAACGGGGAAAACAAGTTGATACATCCCCATTCCTTCCGCACCGAGTATGTTGGTGAGCGGAACGCGATAGAGCGCGCCGAGCAACTTTGCCGCCACGCTCGCAATTGCGATCAACGCCGCGCCCGACATAAATCGGGAACGCGTGCGTTTTGACGCCCCGAATCTTGCGACTTCTTCCGTCCCTATTTGCGCGTCCTTGCCCGCTTCGACCTCGATATCGCGCGAATGTCGCGAGTTTTTGCCTCTGAACATCACGTGAGCGCCGCCTCGATAAGTTCCGCGCAAAAGTGCAGATACGCCCGAGCGATATCGCTTGGCAACGTGGAGAGCAAAAGCGCCGCCGCCCCCACAAGATCGCCGCCAACGACGACGGGTTCAAGCACGACGTATGTCGCGTCGATCTCCCTTCCGACGAGCAATCCTCTGAGCTGTTCGCCGTGCAGGATTGCCTGCTTCCTCGCTCGCACCGTATTCTGAAAATCGTCGGAAAGCGTCGCGCCCGCATACTTCTTTTTGTTTTTGCCTTCCGCGACGGACACGCCTTCGGGATTGACAAACAGGACGTCCGCGTCCAGCGCTTCCGCAAGCAACCTGCTCACAGCCTTCGCTGCGGCAAGCACGCTTTCAAAACCGCTGTATTTCCTCAGCGTGATCGCGTCTCCGTCGGCGGCGATCTCCATCTCGTCGCCCTCTTTGAGGCGCATCGTGCGCCTGAGTTCCTTGGGAATGACGATGCGTCCCAACTCGTCAATGCGTCTTACTATACCTGCAGACATAAAAATTCCTCCAAATCGAAGGTAGTTTGTTCCGCTTTGAGACTATTATGCGAGAATATCGGCGTATAATCTTGCTTTTGGCAACAACTCATCCGAATATCGCCTTTTTACATACATAAAAACACGATCAACCCTACATCGTGCGTCTGTCTCTCGATTTCAATTTCGCTTCCCTATGAAATAAATAAAAAAAATACTCTACATCTCATTTCCCAAAAGAAAATCGACGCTCACTTCAAAAAATGCGGCAATTTTGACAAGCGCGTCCAAATCGGGTTCACGCTGTCCCGTTTCCCAAAAACTGACCGTTTGATTGCAATAATCGAGTTTGTCCCCGAGTTCCCTTTGGGACAAACCGTATTCCAAGCGCAACGACTTCAATTTTTGACCGAAAACATTGTCCTTCATACTTGCAATATATTATATTTTTCCTACATTTTGTTGGCTTCCTACATTTAGTAGGATATACTGAAATCATCAAAATATAAGGAGATAAGCAATGAAATGCCCAAAATGCGGCGGTCAACTTGAGCGCACAGACGACAACAAATATTTTTGTCCGATTTGCAACTCAAGATTTTCAGTAAAGTCTAACGCAAAACACGCACAGGCAAAATCCGAAGAGTCTCAGAGCTACGAAAACGATCACAGTCCTGTTGCGAGTGGCTACAGCCCATACGATCAAAATTCACAATATGCGGCCAACATCGGCTATGGGCAAAATGCCTCGCAAGACCAATCTGAAGTTGCGGACTGCCAAGCCTCAAACGAAATTTCCGATCAAATTCCCTATCTATCCGCACCGGAATTAAAACCGTTCATCCCCGTCCCTCAAATTTCGAAAGCTAAGGATATAAGAGCGAGCGCCCGCCCGCTCGTCAAGAAAAACCGCGGCTATTGCGTGCTTACGGAGATATTGCTCCGTCTTGTACAGATAGGATCGTTGATACCTTTGTTGATTTTCGGGCCGTTACTCGTCGGAGGAGCGATCAAAAGCAGTTACGCGGGATTTTACGTTGATGTGGCAAACGACAAATGCGAAGGCAGTCACTCCACCTACAGAGGATTCAACAATTTTATGCCCGCTCTCAGGCTCAATCTGTTGTGCACATTGACAAAGTTACCTCCCCTCATAGCAATTATTGTGATTTTTATCACATGGTTTCCATTTGTCGGCTATGATTCTTCGGTCGTTAAAATGATCCTTGGATCGATTTTAATAATATGCATGATCGTCCTGCTTACATATCTGTCAAGCCTTTCGCAATTTTCGTTTTTCGGGCTGAATTCCGGCGTTTCCGCCAAAGCGACGGAACTTCTCAAACATTCCGCCAAATTGATAGACAAAAATTTCGGCAAAATACTTATCCTCAAACTCAGCTTTATAGGTTGGTGGATCCTTTGCTACTGGACATTGGGGCTGTTGTTGCTTTATGTTGTCCCTTACTACAAAACCTCGTTGACAAAACAATACATAGCGTTATTAGAAGCAAAAAATCAAACTCTTCCCTCCGAGCAGGAGCAAACGCCCGCTGTAGCATAAGTATTATTGACAAGATGCAAAAAACCGTCGCGATCGCGGCGGTTTCTTGTTTTGACGCACTTGACAATCAATCGTCCCAACTGACGTTCGCTTCGGCGACTTTGAGCATTATGGCGCACTCTATGCGCTTTTTGAAGAGGTCGCAGCCGTAGCGATAGGTTCCCTGAATATCCCCCGTCGCGTTGTAGGCGTTGGCGGCACAACCGCCCGAGCAATAC
>CANQZE010000107.1 GCA_947628255.1 uncultured Clostridia bacterium
TTCCGCGAGGTTCATACGCGCAAGAGGCAACCTGCTCACAAAAAACTTCATCTTGAAAAAGTCGAGGATGACCGTGGAAGCGATCTCGTTCAGCCTCGCTTGGGCGGCGTCGGCGCCTTCGCAAGCGCTCGCCACGTATGCGTATATCCTCGACGGAGACTCCTCGATCGCGTACGACATCTCTTTTGTGCCTTCTATGCTGTCAAGTATATAGGAGATTTCTCTTTCATAGCGTTTGTCAATGCTTATTACGTTTGACCACATAATCACCTCGTCAATATTGTATGCATTGCCCCTGCAAAAATACTTTGCGCACAATTTGCCGTCGCTGAAAAAATTTGAGAATTTTGCTCGACATCTCGCCTGGGCGGCGCATATGTCTCAAAACCGCAACTCAATCAAAGAAGTATACTCCATCGACAGGACGTAGAAGGCGCTCCATATGATCGGAATATTCATTGAACAGACAAAAAGCGCTCCGGCCACGTCCCGGAGCGCTTTTTATCCTGTTTTCAAGCTATCGTATCTTTTTATCCTGTTTTCTGACTATTGTCGCATATTGTCCGCTCAATCCCTGTCTATATCGCCGATGTGACATTGCTTTGTCCTCGAATCCACAACGACTTCGATCTCGATCCCCATCCCGACAAGTTTCACCTCATACTCAAAATAGCTTGCGGAGGGTTTGGACGCGACATATTTCAGGCCTCTGTCTATATCGCGCACTACGAGGTCGCTTGGCGAGGTCACAAGAGGCAACTTCATACTGCTGTCCTGCGTGAGCGAAAACGCGTATGCCTTTGCGAGCTGCGCCGCCTCCGTCCTGTCCACGACGGCCGCCTTGTTGGCGCTTGCCGTCGCCGAGCCGAACACTCCCGCAAAAATGGCTCCGAGCGCGACGACTATCACGGCGACGATGACGACGGCTGTGATAAGTCCCTTCTTTTTGCCGTTTTCGCGATTTTTCTTTTCGGAGCGGGGCGATTTTGTATTCTGCGAGTCGAGCGCGTCGACGTGCTTGTTCGCCTCGTCCAATTTGCTCTGCACATATGCCTTTTCCTCTTCGGAGGCGTTGCCCTCCTGCATATGTCTCAACGCTTCGTCAAAATTCATATTTCACCTCCTATCCCTGTCGAATTCCGTTTTGACAACTTCGATGACGTTGCCCGTCGTGGTGTTTATGCGCAATTCCACTTCCAATTCGTACTCGAACATCGCTTCGAATTTCTTGCCTTCCACCGTGATCTCGAAATAATAGCTGCTTGCGCCGAGGTTTTTGGAGTTGTAGCGGAATTCTTTTTCGCAATCGTCGATCCACAGATCCTGTTTCTCAAAAACCACCTCGTCGTATGACTGATGGGCTAAAACATAATCGATAGCAATCGCCTTGCATTGCGCTTCTTTATATTTGATATTTTTGTTCGCGCTGCTCGCCGCATAGCCGAATACGCCCCCGAGTATCGCGCCAAGCGCCACTATCACCGCAAGCAATACGCAAAGCGGGATGAAAACATAGCGCTTTTTGAAGGACTTTTTCGCCTTCCTCACGTCCTCGCCGCTCGCTTCCTTGATGAATGCGGACCTCACGCGGGAATTATCGTTGAACAGCGCGTTCGCCGCCGCCGTCTGGGATTTGACATACAGCTTTTCCTGCTCCGTCGCAGTCCCTTTTTGCACATGTTCGAGCGCTTCTTCAAACTCTATCGAGCTATCCTCCTGCTCGGACGAGGGTTGGACATCCGCGATCTCTTCCCCCGAGGTTTCCGCGGGAGAAGCGTTCAAAATCGACGTTGCCTCCTCAAATTGCGCCTTGACATACTCTCTCTCTTCGTCTGTCGCGGTGCCGTCCTGCACGTGCGCGAGCGCCTCGTCAAAGTCGATGGGCTTCTTTCCGCAGAGAGCCGCGTCCGCCTGCGCCAATTTTGCGATCACAAGCTCGCGCTCTTCGGGAGTGGCAGTACCCGCTTTGACTTTTCTCATTGCTTCTTCGAAATTCATTTTTCCGCCTCCATTATGTCTTTCAGTTTTGCACGGGATCTGAAGAGCCGCACTTTGACGTTGTCCGCCGTCTGTCCCGTGATCTGTGCGATCTCATTGACGCTCAGTCCCTCAAAATAATAGAGCAACACGACTTCCCTATAGCTGTCGGACAGGCTGTTTATCGCCCTGTACAGCGCCCTATAGCGCTCCTGCTCTATGACGCGTTGCGCAAGATCGCAATCGTCGCTTTTCAGCTCCGCGTCGATGGGCGTCGTCCTCTTCGCCTTGCGCAGATAGTCAAAATAGCAATTCCTGCACACTTTGAACAACCAGAACTTGAACGTGTCCCTCTCCTCGTCAATTGAGGTCAGCGCCCTTGAAAACGCTTCCTGCACTATGTCCTCGGCGAGGGGCAGACTGTGCGTGAGAGAACACATATACAAAATCGCTTCGTTGTAATATCTTTTGAAAAGTTTTTCAAAAGCCGCGTTTTTCATCTGCGTTCTCCTTTCCGTTTGCCTAAAATACGTACGAGGGGCGGGACGGTTACAGAATTTCGAAAAATATTTTAATCTTATGCGCGCGCATTTACAACAAAAACATAAAAATTTTTCTATTTTTATGCTAAGGAGCGCGTACGCGTGCAAAAATCTGTTGAAAAACCGCGCGCAAAAAGCTATAATGATCTTGAAAAATCGTTTCCGCTCTCTCGCTCAAAACGCGCGGGGGACTGCGTCGGGAGGTCATATGGAAGGCAAAGATAAAGATTTCGAATTGATGAAAGCGGGCAAATTTTACAATTGCACAGACAAGTATATCGCAAAAAGACACGTCAAAGCGCTCCTGCTCGCCGAAAAATACAATCGCGTGCATATGTGGAATGTGCCTCGCCGCAACCGCATCCTCAAAAAGCTCATTCCAAATCACGGCAAAAACTTTTGCATATGGAGCGATTTTCATTGCGAATACGGCATAAACATCACCTTCGGAGACGATTTTTTTGCCAATTTCGATTGCACGATGCTTGACATCGCGCCCATAAAACTCGGCAACGGCTGTATGCTCGGCACGCGCGTCACGCTTGCGACTCCCGTGCATCCGATGCACTTCGAGGAGCGCAAACAACAGCAATATCCCACAGGTTATCACGATCTCGAATACGCAAAGCCCATCGTCATCGGCAACGACGTCTGGCTGTCGTCCTGCGTCACCGTCTGCGGCGGAGTGACAATTGGCGACGGCTCCGTGATAGGCGCGGGCAGCGTCGTAACAAGGGATATCCCCGCGCATTGTTTCGCCGCCGGCGTTCCCGCAAAGGTCATCCGCGAGATCGGCGATCAGGACAAAATGGACGTGTGGCAAGCCTATGTCAACGAGGAGATCCCCACTCCCCGTTCAAAGAGATAAATTGGCTGAAAGTATTTCAAATTTCGCACGAATTTAGAATACTCGTTTGAATTTTTTCCTTTTATATCGGCGTTCTCATATGTGTTTGCGCACATTTGAGAGCGCAGTTCCCTTTTCTTCTCAAAATAAAAAGTGCAAAAATGACTATTGCGCGCGCGTTGCTTTTAGAGTATAATATTCTTATCTTAACAAATCTTAAAGTTTTATTTGGAGGGAATTATGACGGATAGAGACTATGAAGCGATACTCTCAAAGCTCACGCTTGAAGAGAAGGCTTCGCTTTGCTCGGGTTCGACCAATTGGCTCACACAGCCCATCAAGAGGGACGACATCGACATCCCCGCGGTTTGGGTGTCCGACGGCCCCAGCGGTTTGAGAAAAGAAAAACAAAAATCCAACGGCACAAACATAATGGGTTCGTCCGAACCCGCCACCTGCTTCCCCGGAGCGGCAACCACCGCCGCAAGCTGGGATCCCGAACTGTTGGAGGAAGTCGGCGCCGCCATCGCGGACGAGGCAAAAGCCCTAAAAGTCTGCACCGTGTTAGGCCCCGGCGTAAACATCAAACGCAGCCCGCTGTGCGGCAGAAATTTCGAATATTTTTCCGAAGATCCCTACCTCGCCGGCGTTATGGGCGGAGCCTGGGTCCACGGCGTGCAAAAGGAAAACGTGGGGACGTCGCTCAAGCACTTCCTCGCCAACAATGAGGAACATATCAGGATGAACATCAGCTCCGTCGTGGACGAGCGCGCGCTTCGCGAGATATATATGCCCGCATTCGAGCGCATCGTCAAAAATGAACAGCCAACGACCGTGATGTGTTCCTACAACCGTCTTAACGGGACATATCTGTCCGACAACAAGCGTATGCTGACGGACGTTTTGCGCGACGAGTGGGGCTATCAAGGCATCGTAGTGAGCGACTGGGGCGCCGTGAACGACCGCGTCGAAGGCGTCAAAGCGGGTCTCGATCTCGAGATGCCCGGCAATAAGGGACTCAACGATCGCAAGATCATCGCCGCTGTCAAAGACGGCAGTCTGAGCGAGGAATGCCTGGACAAGATCGCCCTAAGAATGATCAAATTCGCATTTGAAAACAAGGAGCGCGAAGTCGAGGGCCACA
>CANQZE010000108.1 GCA_947628255.1 uncultured Clostridia bacterium
TTCCGTCTGCCTTGAGGAGTTTTGGGACATCTTTCGCGGCGATGACGTCCACTCGTATGCCGAAATCCTCAAAAGCTCCTTCTCCAAACGGGATCGATCCGCTTTGAGAGATATGCCCCCTCGGCGCGAACACCAAATAGTCGCCCTGTCTGTGCGCGTCGAGCGAATGAGTCAACTCAATGCGTTTGCCGTTTTCGGCATTCAACAGCGAAAATACAAGCGGAAAATGTCTCTCCTCGATATCCTGTCCCGCTCCGAGCAGGCTCGCCGCCTTGACGACAAGCCTCTTTGCGATCGCGGCCCTATCGCAATCGCTTATCCTCACGTACGCCTCGCCGTCCTTGAGTTCGACCTCAGGCACCAGAGAATTCAAAAAATCTTCCGTCTCGCGCGCGTTTGACGACAAACGAGCCATAGCCTCGCTCAACGCAGGAAAACGAGTCCTGAGTACGCCGAGTTCGCCGCGAAGAAAGTTGCGCGTGTAAGCGGAGTCGCCGTTTGTGGAATCCTCTCTGAATTCCAACTTGTTTTGGGCGACATAGCGATTTATCTCCTCGCGGGAGACGTCCAGCAGAGGGCGTATATATTTGCCGTTCACGGCGCGCATCCCAACGAGGCCTCTTATCCCCGTGCCGCGCAAAATTCGCATAAGGACGGTCTCCACTTGGTCGTCCAGATGGTGCGCGAGCGCGATATAATCGCACTTTCCCTCTGCGAGCAATCCCTCAAACACGCGATATCTGAGCGCTCTTGCGCCCTGCTCGAGCGTATACCCGTTCTCCTTGGCGAAGGTCGGCGCGTCCACGGAAAAGGCGAAAAGCGGCACGTCCCAGGAGTCGCAAAGCGCCTTGACAAAACGGCTGTCGCTCACGCTCTCTTCTCCTCTTATCCCGTGTTCGACGTTGATCGCCGCAACCCTATATCCCGCGGCGCGAAGCAAATGCAAAAGCGCAACGGAATCTCTTCCGCCGCTTAAACCTACGCCGAAAACGAGGTTTTTCGCCTCTTGCTCGCCGATGCGGAGCAGTTTTGCAAGATCGATCTCAATGCTCATATTTCGATTATACAATAAAACGCGCAAAAACACAATGCGCGCGTAAAGAATATTTTTGTATAAATCAAACTTGGTTTGCGGGTTTCATTCGCTCCGTCGCGCCCTGCCCGCGGCTTTGGCAGACGGACGGCGACCCTCGAAAAATTATCGAAAAAACGCTATTCCGTTCCACGCCTCTTTCCGCCACGTAGGGATCGCCGACGGGAAAAAGGTTGTCACGCGGCGAATAGGCGCATCGCAAGCACGGTGCAATCGTCTTTGGACCCGCCTTTTACGGCGGCGGCAAGAATCGCGTCGGCGAGGGTCTGCGGATTGACCGTCCCGCAAGCGTCGACCGCGTCCGCGACTCCCTTTCCTTCAAGCACGTCGAAAACTCCGTCCGACATCATTATGAGAGTGTCTCCGTCATACAGCTGATAGTGGCTGGTGAGCGGTTGAACGCCGTCGAGGATGCCGACGGGCGGTTGAGAACAGCTCAACTGCTCTATACCGTCGCTCCTCACGATAAAACTGCTCGCCGCGCCGAGTTTGATGACGTCGAGCGCGCCGCTGAAAGTGTCGATCACAGAGATGTCCAGCGATGAAAAACTGTCCTCAAGACTTATCCGAAGCAGTTTGTTGACGAGGCTGAGTATTATGCCGCCGTCAAAGCCCGCCCTGTAAAAGCTCTCGATCATATTCACGGCGTCGCGGCTCGCCTTAGAGGCGGATTCGCCGTTGCCCATTCCGTCGCATATCGCAAACAGCCTTCGCTTGAGAGACGGACACAGCACGCTCTTGCTGTCGCCGCACACGTCGCCCTCTCCAACGCTCCTCTCCGCAACGCCGTACGCCACCTCATATGTCGGCGCGCTGTCAAAAAACACCAACTTTTCCTCTCCTCTGTCCTCCGTGCGTGTGAGGATGAGTTTGTGCCTCAGCGCTCTCGAAGCCACTTTTTGCAAAGCCGTCTTGTTTGCGTCCTGCGCGCGCACGAGCATCGTCACGCTCATACAGTCTCCCGACCCCGACACTATCGCCTCGCTTGCGACGATGTTGTGTTTGAGCAATTCGCTCTTCAGATATTCGACGTCGCCGCTCGCAAAACTCACGGGACGCGCGCAATCTTCGGCGAGCGAATCCAGGATCAACGCCATTCCCGCAAATTGCTCGCTCATCATACGCTTTCCCAACATAGCGCTGTCGTTTGCGTCGCGCTTTTTGAGGTAGGTCTCGGCGCTGCCGTTTATGACCGAAGCGAGCGTGTGCATCTTTGTGCAACGAGAAGTGATAAAGGGCGGCATATCGAGGATCGTCACCTTCCCCCGGCAAAGAGCGGCGTCCGCCATCGGCTTCAGAATGGCGTAGGTGTCCTCGCCGCCGAGCGATTTGAAACACTCCGCTCTGTCCGCGCATTTGCCGCAATAGCTCTTCGCCACTTCGTGCGCGAGCCTGTCCGCGCTGTACACGGAATTGGAATCCACTGTCTTTTCCATACTCTTCGACAGCTCGTAAAACACTTCGCCCGCCGAATACAGCCTGCCCGCCATTCCTCTCGCCTGTCTTCCGACAACGCCGGCATAGGAGTTGCGATTGTCCGCCATCGTGATCGCGCGCAGACGTGAAAATATCCTTCGCGGGACGCAAAGACACGCCGCGACGCCCACCGCCGTCATCACAAGCGCTTTCCACCCCGCGCCGCTGTAGGCGTCAAGCAACCACATCACTCCCTGCGCCGCGAGCATCCCGAGCGCCGACGACCACTTCGTGAACGGAGAAAACGAGACCGCCGCCAACCCAAGCACGGCAAGTCCCGCCAGACACGCCATATCCTTCATATCGAGGGCGACTCCCGCGCCTATCAACAACGCCAAAAACAGAGTTATCTGCGCCTTGAAGCATTGTGATGACAACAACAGCAAAAATCCCGCGAAGATGTAGACGAGCTTGAATCCCCATAGATCCGCGCCGCTCAACGCGTAGCCGAACGCGACGGTCAACATTCCGCCCGCGATAAGCTCGTCCACGCTCACAAATTTCAAGTTCCCCCTCACGAGAGCGGCATAGGAGGCTATCCCCGACACAAAAATTCCGACGAGCGCGATAAGAGCCGCCACCGCCGAACGCACATACGCGCCGTAAAACACGGAATTGCACACTACGTACGGAATCATACCCGCTATCGCCGCAATCGCCACCGCCCACAACGGCACGTTTCGTCTGAGCCTAAAAAATATGAAGTACAGCGCGAAAAGCGTGACGATGGGACTTGCCGCATAAAGCAACGTCCACCAGCCGAGCGAAAACACGAGGCACGCTATGATAAACGCGGGCGCCAATGCGACGATGTTTTGCCTCGCGTACACAAAACCGCAAAACAGCGCCAATGCAAACGCAAATCCGAATTCGTCCACCGATGCCATCAAAACAATGCTCAGGCTCTCCACCGCAAATTTCACCGCCGCGGACGCGCTGAGTTTCAATTCAAACGTCGGAAAAAATTTTCTTTCCGCTTTCAAAGTTCCCTTTTTCATAGCCGAATTTTAACATATTGCAAAGGGGAAAAAATTGCGTTGAGACAAACAAAATGTCAAAAATATTTATTTAATGTCATACCGCTATCGACGCTTTAACGTTGAAAAACGGAAATATAAAACGCTTTTTTTGCAAAATAGCGCAAAAAATCACAAAACTATGTACAGCCCTCCGAGAGCCGCGAAAAGCGTCGGGATCGCGATAAGCGCGCCCATCTTCAAAAAGTCGAGATAGGTGAATTTGACGCCTTGAGAATTCAAAATGCCGCTCCACATTATCCCCGCAAGCGCGCCTATCGGCGTGAGGTAGGCGCCGATGTTCGAGCCTATGACGGTCGCAAACACGGCTTTGAGCGCCGCCGACCCGCCGACATTTGAAATGATGGACGAAAACAGTACGCTCATTGGGATGTTGTTGATCAGATTTGCGGACAAAAACGACGTCGCGCCATACACGAGGATGGGCTGTTTTTCTCCCAAAAATCCCGCTATCGCCGCGCTCACGCCCTTGTCCTCGAGCGCCACTATCATCACGAACATCGAAAGCACAAACGGGACAAGTTGATACGGCGTGCGCTTTGCGACCCCGACAAGCTCTTTGGGCTTGCGCTTTTTGACGGCGGACGCGATCGCGACGCAGATCAACAGGCTGCCCACGCTGCACACGGATATCAACCACATTTCCACCCCGATGTAGCTTGCGATCGCAAGCAGAACGGTGCATATCGCAAGATGCGCAATGCCAATGATCAAGAGAGGCTTATCCTCGATCTTGACCTCCTCAGCCTGCCCTCCTATCGGCATAGAGAGCTTTTTGAAGAACATCAAATACAGCGCGGCGAACGCGACTATCCCCGCGAACAGCGTGGGAAGCGCGCTGATTTTGAGATATGCCAAAAAATCTATGTCGAAAGCCGAAGCAAGATAGATG
>CANQZE010000109.1 GCA_947628255.1 uncultured Clostridia bacterium
CTCCGCGACAAACTTGGATATCCCGCCGACAAGCTCGCCTTGCTCGTCGAGGCGGAACCAATACATCCCCGACGCGCCGTTTTGTTTCACGCGCTCCGCGAGGGAATCTATCCACTTCCTCGTTTGTGTGAAGTTGTCCACCGCGATCGCCTTGATCTTCTTGCCCTTCTCGAAGAACGGAGCCTTGCCCTCGAGGATGTCCGTGACGTCCTTGATGAGGAGCGGATTGCGAAGATCGGGCTTGTCGGAGCCGTAATCCCTCATCGCGTCGCGATAGGAAATGCGGCGGAAGGGACCTTCGTCCACTTTGTAGCCCGCGGGCGAGAACTCTTTGAATACGCCGCTCAGCACTTGCTCCATAACGGCAAATACGTCCTCCTGCGTCGCGAAGCACATCTCGCAGTCAAGCTGGTAGAACTCTCCGGGACTTCTGTCGGCGCGCGCGTCCTCGTCTCTGAAACAGGGCGCGATCTGGAAATATCTGTCGAATCCGCTTGTCATAAGCAGTTGTTTGTACTGCTGCGGCGCCTGAGGAAGCGCATAAAAATGTCCGGGATATATCCTCGACGGCACGATGTAGTCCCTCGCGCCCTCGGGAGAGCTGGACGTCAAGATCGGCGTCGTGATCTCGAGGAAGCCGAGATCCGTCATCTTCTGCCTCAGATAGCTCACCACTTTGGAGCGGAAAATTATCTTGTTTTTGACTTCGGGATTGCGCAGATCGAGAAAACGATATTTGAGGCGTGCGTCCTCGCGCGACTGCGTCGAAGCGGCGATCTCAAAAGGCAACTGCTCATAGCATCTGCCAAGCACCTCTATCTTTTCCGGCGCGATCTCGATCATCCCCGTGGGCATCTCCTTGTTGGGAGCGCTCCTCAAAGCCACCTCGCCCTCGACGGACACCGTACTCTCGCGCGGGATGGAGCGGATCTGCTCTTTCATAGCCTCGTCGCTCACCACGGCTTGCGTGTAGCCATAGTAGTCGCGAAGCACAAAAAAGATGACTGCGCCAAGGTCGCGAACGCTGCTGAGCCATCCGCAAAGTTTCACTTTTTTGCCGACGTCGCCCTCTCGGAGCTCGCCGCAGGTGTGTGTTCTCATTTCCATAGTCAAAACCTCAATCTGCGAGTTTATTTGTATATTTTCGGAGTATAAACCCCTGTTTTTGTCATTTTACAGCAATCTTATGCCTTGCTTTTCGCATTCCGCGCGCATCTCGTCCGGCCATATGCCGACCTGCACTTCGCCGATGTGCGCCTTCTCGAGCAACAACATACAAAGCCTCGATTGTCCTATGCCGCCGCCGATGGAGAGAGGCAGCTCTCCCGCCAAGATCTGCTTGTGATAGGAGTATTTGAGCCGATCCGTCGCGCCCGCGATCTCCAATTGCCGCTTGAGGCTTTCGGCGTTGACGCGTATGCCCATAGAGGAGATCTCCACGCTGTCGTCAATTGCGGCGTCAAAAAAGAGAATGTCGCCGTTGAGATCCCAATCGTCATAGTCGGGCGCTCTGCCGCCGTGCGGCTTGCCGTCCGAAAGCGCGCCGCCGATCTTCATCAAAAACACAGTGCCGTACTTTTTGCAAAGCTCCCGCTCACGCTCGCGCGGACTGAGCTGAGGATATAGATCGAGCGCTTCCTGCGAGGTGATGAATTTGACTTCGCGCGAGAGTTTCTGTGTGAGAGTCGGAAATTGCCGCTTGGTCTCCTCCAGCGTGTCGACAATGGCGCCGACTATGCGAGTGACGATCATCTTGAGAAACGCCTCGGTGCGATGTCCTTCGGATATGACCATCTCCCAATCCCATTGATCGACGTATATGCTGTGCTGGGAGTCAAGCGCGTCGTCGCGGCGGATGGCGTTCATATCCGTGTACAGTCCCTCCCCGTCGCGATAGCCGTATCTTTTGAGCGCAACGCGCTTCCACTTGGCAAGCGATTGCACTATCTCCGCCATCCTGCCGCCGTTGCCGGGAACGTCGAATGTCACAGGACGCTCAACGCCGTTCAGATCGTCGTTGATCCCCTCTCCCGAAGGCACGAACATAGGCGCCGACACTCGCTCAAAGCCAAAACACTTGACAAGATTGCGCTGAAACGCGTCCTTGACAAACTTGATCGCCTTTTCGGTGTCCCTCACGGACAATTTGGATTTGTAAAGATTTGTTGACATAGACGACTGTTTTTATAGAACCTCGGCTCTTCTGACGTTAGATGCGGAGCGAGCGGTTTTATTCACGTACGCAGTGAGGGGACAGTTCTGTTTTTTTGTCCCCGAACAAGTGGCATAATTGCAGACTTGTCTGCACGCCGTATCGCGGTGAGCGAGCGCAGCCCCTTCCCGCCTTGCCGCGCCGCAAACTTAAAGCTGTGTTTTTGCGTAGAGCAAAAACAACAACCTCTTTTCGGGGAGGGAGGGGAGTCCTGAGTGGAGCGAGGCTGAACGCCTCGCAAATAGAAGTAATCAACAACGCCGAGCGTAACGAAGGGAGAGGTTGGGTTTCTATTCCCCTGTCCAAGCCTCCCACGCTCATTAGCTTGTTTCACTCCCCAAACTGTGTCCGAGCGCATTTTTTCGTACATGACGAGCTCAAAATTGCTCAGTGCCCACGGCTTTCCAAAGGAAAGTTTGTTAAGGGCACACCGCAATTTTATCGCCACTCCGCGCGCAAAAAATATACGCTTCGCAATTCTGCATTTAGCGAGAAGCTGTTCTTTGGGGGCAGAAATGCTCATGGTTCGCTATTTTTTGCGCTTGGGGAGCGGGCTATCGCCCGCTTCTGACGCAGTATTTCGCTTGTCTTTTCAACCCAAACTTTGATATTTGGATGCATGACGCGAAAGCGCTTTGCGGGGCTCGCGCCCAATGTACAAGGACGTACATGACGCGAGAACCGCAAGGCGCTGACAAAGTCAGGCGCCAAATAGCAAAGTTTGGTTACATAAGGTCGCCGGCTGTGCGCGCATACAACTGCACATCGCGTATATTGTTTATGCCCGTGACGTACATCAGGATGCGCTCCAATCCCAAACCGTAACCGCTGTGAGGCACGGTGCCGTATTTGCGAAGGTCGAGATACCCTTCGTAATCGGCGAGGTTCATACCGCGCTCCACCATTGCCGCCTTGAGTTTGTCATAGCTCTCCTCGCGCTCGCTGCAGCCGATGATCTCGCCAACGCCGGGAACAAGAAGGTCGGTTGCGGCAACGGTCTTTCCGTCGTCGTTCTGCTTCATATAGAAGGACTTGATGTGCTTGGGATAGTTGATGATAAACACGGGCTTGCCGAGAACTTGCTCCGTGATGTAGCGCTCGTGTTCGGATTGCAGATCGAGGCCCCACTCCACGGGATACTGGAAAGTCTGCCCGCTCTTTTTGAGGATCTCGATGGCGTCCGCATAGTCGAGGACGGCAAAATCGCTGTCCACGACGCTTTGGAGCTTGGCTCTCAGACCCTTTTCAAAGGCGTTTTCAAAGAAAGCGATCTCATCGGGACACTCGTCCAAAACCGCCTGTATGATGTATTTGATCATACTCTCGGCGATCTTGATGATGTCGGGGAGTTTCGCAAAAGCAACTTCCGGCTCGACCTGCCAAAACTCCGCCGCGTGACGGGGAGTGTTGCTGTTCTCCGCGCGGAACGTTGGTCCGAATGTGTATATTTTGCCCATCGCCATCGCCGCGACTTCGCCCTCGAGCTGTCCGCTCACCGTGAGTCCCGCCTTCCTTGAGAAGAAATCGCCCAAAATGTAGCTGTCCTCATCCTTCGCCTTGAGCGCGTCGGAATATGTGTTTGTCGTGACGCGGAATATCTCGCCCGCGCCCTCGCAATCGCTGCCCGTGATGATGGGCGTATGCACATAGGTGAAGCCGTTCTCCTGGAAAAAGCGGTGTATCGCAAAGCTCAGCTTGGAGCGCACGCGCAACATAGCGTTGAAAGTGTTCGTGCGAGGACGAAGCGCGGGTATGGTGCGTAAAAACTCCATACTGTGATACTTTTTCTGCAACGGATAGTCCGCGGGACAGTCGCCGAGAAGCTCTATACGCTTCGCATTTATCTCAACGTCGCCTTCTTTGAGCGCGGGTACAACTTCGCCCTCCACCTTGACGGATACGCCGTTTTTCATCACGCCGCTCAAATCGCCCGCGTACTCCGCCTTGTTCACGACTATCTGCAAATGCTTGAGCGACGTGCCGTCGTTCAGCGCGAGAAACGCCATATTCTTGCTGTCGCGCGCCGTGCGCACCCAGCCCGCTACGACCACTTCCTTGCCGACATAGCTCCTATCTGTCAAGATCAATGCAATATCAATGTTTTCCATACGGTACCTCTTTTAATAATTTATAATTATAAATACAAAAAAATAGTTTGTAAAGTATTTGCTTGCATTTTGCTCAGGCAGAGTTTGGCGGAGAGAAACAAGCAAATAAGCGTTGGGTGGCTCGGACAGGGAGTGGCTTGG
>CANQZE010000110.1 GCA_947628255.1 uncultured Clostridia bacterium
TATGACGCGCTGATCCACGCCCTCATAGTCGCCGCAAACTAGCAAGATCCTCTCCTTTTTCGCAAGCGATTCCACCTTTTGTTGGCAGAGTACGTTGCCCTTTGGCGAGAGATATATCCTGTGCGCTTCGTGCAGCGGATCGACGGCTTCTATCGCGTTTATGATCGGCTCCGGCGTCATAACCATACCCGCGCCTCCACCGTAAGGCACGTCGTCCGTGCGGCGATGCTTATCGCGGGAAAAATCGCGGATATTGAGGATCTCAACGTCAAATTTGCCGTCCGCGATCGCCTTGCCCAGCAAGCTCTCGTTGAGGACGGAAAAATATCCCGGAAATACAGTCAAAACGTCAAATTTCATACCGATTATCCAACAAAACAGATACTTTGAAACAACATTTTGCGCGCCGCGGCGGTCAGTTTCTCACCGCGACTCTTTCAAAAACGGACGCGTCCAGTTTCATAGCGCCCAAGCTCAGATCGACTTCCTTGATGAGGATCTTGAGAGCGGGAAAACTCAAAGTGCCGTCGCTTGTTTTGACGGTGTACACATCCGCGGAGCCGTATTGAGCGACGTCCACGATCTTGCCGATGTTTTCGCCGCCTACAAGCACGTCAAGCCCGATGATGTCCACGATATAGTTTTCTCCATCGCGCAATTTCGGCACGTCCGCTCTGTTTGCAAAGACGTCCTCGCCTCTCAGCTCCTCAGCTTGTTCCGCGCTTTCCACGCCCTCCAGCGTGGCATAGCCGAAGTCGCCGTCGTGGGAAAATTTCAGCGCGCGAAAGCGCTTTCCCCCGACGACGATCTCACCTTTGAAACCGTTCAGCCAATGCGGATCGGAAGAGTAGATCTCCATCTTGACTTCCCCTTTGAGTCCGCGAGGCCTGAGAACTTTGCCGATGAGCAGATCAGAGTTCATTCTTCTCCTCGATGAGGACGCTGTATCTGACGCCGGACTTTGCGCTTGCGGATCTGACGAGCGTGCGTATCGAGCGCGCAATCCTACCCTGTTTGCCGATGATCTTGCCGATGTCCTTTTGGGATATGGTGATCACGATCTCCGCAGTGCCGTCGCCGTCTCTCTGCTCGACGGTGTAATCTCCGTCGGGGACGAGAGCGGATACGAGATATTCAACAAGTTCTATCATTGTCTTTCCCTCAGTGTTTCTTCTCGATGATGCCCTGAGAAATGAGCAATCCGAGAACCGTATCGGTGGGTTGTGCGCCCTTTGCGATCCATTCCTTCGCCTTCTCGCCGTCGATCACGATTTGCTTGGGATCGGAAACGGGATTGTAATATCCGATCTGATCGATGTATTCCCCGTCCCTTGCCTTGCGGGAATCGATTGCGACGATGCGATAGAAAGGAGCTTTCTTTGCGCCCATTCTTGTGAGTCTGAGTTTGACCATTGTTTTGTCCTCCAAAAAAGTGTTTTTATTTTGATATTTTTATATCCTGTTTCAAATATCCTGTCTCAAAACGGCAATCCTTTCATCCCTCTCAAGCCCTTCAAGCCGCCCTTTTGCATACGCGCCATCATATCCTTCATCGTGTCGAACTGCTTGAGGAGTTGATTCACGTCCTGAATCGAGGTGCCGCTGCCGTTTGCGATGCGCTTGCGCCTTGACGCCTTGATGATCTCGGGATTGCGCCTCTCCTGCGGGGTCATACTGAGGATGATCGCCTTTGTGTGCGCGATCTGCTTCTCGTCTATCTGCGGAGCGTCCTTGAGTTTGCTTCCAAGCCCGGGGATCATCGCGATCATATCGTTGATGTTGCCCATCTTTTTCATACGTTCCATCTGTTGCAGATAGTCCTCGAGCGTGAACGAATTTTCCTTGAGTTTTTTGCTGAGTTTGAGCGCCTCTTCCTGCGAGAACGCGTCCTGCGCCTTCTCGATCAGAGTGAGGACGTCGCCCATACCAAGTATGCGAGACGCCATTCTCTCGGGGTGGAAAGGCTCGAGATCGTCTGGTTTTTCGCCCGTGCCGCTGAATTTGATCGGCTTGCCGGTGACCGCTTTGATGGAAAGCGCCGCGCCGCCGCGCGTGTCGCCGTCCAGCTTGGTCATAATGACGCCTGTGATGTCCAACGTCTTGTTGAACGTATCCGCGACAGTCACCGCGTCCTGACCCGTCATACTGTCCACGACAAGCAAAATCTCCGTGGGTTTGATCGCCTTTTTCAGGCCTACAAGCTCATCCATCAGCGCCTCGTCGATGTGCAGGCGCCCTGCCGTGTCGATGATGACGGTGTCGAAGCCGTTTTTAAGCGCGTATTTTATGCCCTCTTCGGCAATCTTCACAGGCTTGATCTGCCCCATTTCGAAGCACTCCGTGCCGACCTTACCCGCGACGACCTTGAGCTGTTGGATCGCCGCCGGACGATAAACGTCGCACGCGACAAGCAATGTCTTTTTGTTTTGTTTTTTGAGATACGCGACAAGTTTGCCGCACATCGTCGTCTTGCCCGCGCCCTGCAAGCCGCACATCATATACACAGTGGGCTGCTTATCACTGACGGCGAGCTTCTGATGAGTGGATCCCATCAATGCGATCAGCTCCTCATTGACGATCTTGACGATCTGTTGAGCGGGCGTGAGCGACTTCAAAATGTCCTCGCCCAACGCTTTTTCGCTGACCTTTGCGGTGAAATCCTTCACAACGCCGTAGTTGACGTCCGCCTCGAGCAGCGCAACGCGAATCTCGCGCATCGCCTGCTTGATCTCAAGCTCCGTCAACTTGCCGCGGTTACGCAACTTCGAGAAAATGTGGTTCATCCTGTCGGACAGGTTTTCAAACAAAGCCATATCATTCCTCCATAAATCTCAAAATTTCTTTGACCGCAGCGCCCGCTTCTCCGTCGGAAGGCAGAGCAGATAACAATTGTTTGATCTTTTTGTCACGAGCGACGACGCCAAGCGCCTCGTCGACGCGAGCAAGGCGTTTTTCGCCCTTGTTCAGTCCGTCCAACACGGCTTGACGGGATATACCCATTATTTCGGATATCTCGCCGAATGACAAGTCGTCGTCATAGCGGAGCTTGAGCAGTTCGTTCTGGCGCTCGGTGAGAAGCGCGCCGTAGTATGACCTGAGTGTGGATATCTCGAATCTGTCCATAACGCCCTCCTCGCTGTAAAGCACAATTGCTATACAGTATTCTACACAATAAAACGGGCGGAGTCAAGCATTTTTGCATTACACCGCCCGATTTTTTTATTTTTGCGATCAAGCCCCGATCTACAGCAGAGCGTTGACAAAATCCGTAGCGTCAAACGGGATGAGATCGTCGATCTTCTCTCCGACGCCGACATACACGACGGGAAGCTCGATATCGTGAGATATCGCCAGCACCACTCCGCCCTTTGCCGTGCCGTCCAACTTTGTGAGGATGATGCCGTCCGTCTCGATGTCCTCGCTGAAGATCTGCGCCTGAGAGACGGCGTTCTGCCCGGTCGTGGCGTCAAGCACGAGATATTTTCTGAAATCCGCGTCGGGAAGTTCCCTGTCGACGACGCGGCAAATCTTTTGCAACTCCGCCATCAGATTTTTCTTGTTGTGCAACCTGCCCGCCGTATCGATCAAAATGACGTCGTTGCCCTTTGCTTTTGCGGAAGAGATGGCGTCAAACACGACCGCCGCGGGATCCGCGCCCTCGCTGTGGCGTATCACTCTGACGCCGGCGCGCTGTCCCCATATCTCAAGTTGCTCGCTCGCTGCCGCTCTGAAGGTGTCCGCCGCCGCGATGACGACGGATCTGCCCTGCTCCTTGAACATATGAGCGAGCTTGCCTATCGCCGTCGTCTTGCCCACGCCGTTGACGCCCGAAAGCAAAATGACAAGCGGATATCCGTACTTGGAATGTCAAAGTCGATGTCCTCGATCATAAGTCTGCGCAATATCTCGCGCGCCTCGTCGGGCTTTTTGGCTTTTTGCCTGAAGATCGCGTCCTTCAACTCATCGATGAGGTCCTGAGTCGCAGTGACTCCCACGTCCGCCGTGAGCAGCGCTTCCTCCAGACTCTCATAAAACTCGTCGTCAAGTTCGCGCGCGGAAAACGCGAAGAACAGCTTTTTTGAAAAGGCGTCCTTTGTCTTTTTTATGCCCTCTTTGATTTTTTGAAAGGATCTCATATTTTCAACTCCGTTTTGGTCTTTGCGCGATTTGCGCGCCTAGCGTTGTTATTGCGCGTGCTTTTGCGCCTCTTCAAACTCGATGGAGACGATCTTCGTCACGCCCTTTTCCTCCATCGTCACGCCGAAAATGGTGTCCGCGTGGCGCATCGTCGGCTTGCGGTGCGTGATGACGATAAATTGCGTGTAGTCGCTGAATTCCTTGAGAAATTCCGCAAACAGATAGACGTTTGCGTCGTCGAGCGCCGCCTCGATCTCGTCAAGCACG
>CANQZE010000111.1 GCA_947628255.1 uncultured Clostridia bacterium
GCCGCTGTCGCTGTTGACCTTGAGCACTTTGCCGATCTTGCCCTTATCCTTGCCTGTTATGACGATGACGTTGTCGCCCTTCTTGACACTGTAATTTGCCATTTTTTCGTCCTCCTTACAGAACTTCGGGAGCAAGCGAGATTATCTTCGTGTACTCTTTGTCACGAAGCTCTCTTGCGATAGGCCCAAAGATACGTGTGCCCACGGGGTCTTTTTGACTGTTGATGATGACTGCCGCGTTGTCGTCAAACTTGATGTAGCTGCCGTCCTCGCGCTGCAGACCGAACTGCGTGCGCACGATGACCGCCTTGACAACGTCGCCCTTCTTGACTTTGCCGCCCGGGATAGCGGATTTCACGGACGCAACGATAACATCGCCGATGTTGCCGCTTCTTCTGAATGAACCGCCCAGAACTCTGATACACATTATTTCCTTGGCTCCGCTGTTGTCAGCGACTTTGAGCCAGCTTAACGGTTGAATCATACTGCCCTCCGATCACTTCGCCTTCTCGATTATTTCGACAAGTCTCCAGCACTTGTCCTTTGACAAAGGACGAGTCTCTGCGATGCGCACCTTGTCGCCAATGCCACACTCGTTGTTCTCGTCGTGTGCCTTGCACTTCTTGGTACGGCTGACTATTTTCTTGTAAAGCGGGTGACTGACGCGCTCGCTGATCGCGACGACGATCGTCTTGTCCATCTTGTCGCTGACGACAATGCCCACTCTCTCTTTTCTCAGATTTCTTTCTTCCATACTTCCCTCCGATTAGCCCTTCTTCTCAGTCTCTTTCGCGCGAGCAAGCTCTCTTTGACGAATGACTGTCTTGACGCGGGCAATGTCGCGCCTCGTTGTCACAAGCACGTTGGGGTTGGTGAGCTGATTGGTGGCGTGTTTGAAGCGAAGGAAGAAAAGCTCCGACTTCAACTCGCTGAGCTTCGTCTGAAGCTCTTGATCTGTCATTTCCAAAACCTGCTTAGATTTCATTGTTCACCGCCTTCGGCACTTTTCAGATCCTCTGCCTTGACAAACTTGCACTTGACGGGAAGTTTGTTTGCGGCAAGACGGAGTGCCTCTCTTGCTATTGATTCATCGATGCCTGCGATTTCAAACATCACACGGCCCGGCTTGACCACTGCGACCCAGTATTCGGGAGCGCCTTTACCGGAACCCATACGAGTGCCGGCAGGCCTCTGAGTCACGGGCTTGTGGGGGAATATGTCCACCCACACTTGTCCGCCGCGGCGGATATATCTTGTCATTGCGACACGCGCTGCTTCGATCTGATTGGAGGTTATCCAACCCGGCTCCGTCGCCATGAGTCCGAACTCGCCGTATGCGACGGTGTTGCCTCTCATAGCTTTGCCTTTCATTCTGCCACGCATTTGACGGCGTCTCTTGACGCGTTTAGGCATTAACATTATTGGTTCCCTCCTTCAAGTGGATTATTTCCGAGCACTTCGCCCTTGTAGATCCAGACTTTGACGCCGATCGCTCCGAAAGTCGTGCTTGCGGTCGCTACGCCGTAATCGATGTCCGCCCTCAAGGTCTGAAGAGGAATGGAACCCTCTCTGTACTGCTCGCTTCTTGCGATCTCCGCGCCGTCCAGACGTCCGCTGACCATCGTCTTGATGCCCTTCGCGCCCGCTTTGATCGCCTTGCTCATCGCTTGCTTCATACTGCGGCGGAAACTTCCGCGCGCCTCGAGTTGTTTTGCGATGTTTTCCGCAACAAGTTGCGCGTCGGCGTCAGGATGTTGAACTTCCATAATGTTGATGCTGACTTGCCTCTTGGTCTCGTTCGCCTTGATGAGCGCGTCGATCTCGCTCTTGATCTGGGCGACTCCCGCGCCCGCCTTGCCGATGAGGCTTGCGGGTCTGCCGGAATAGATGCCGATGATGACCTTGTTTGCGGCTCTCTCGATGGTTATCTTCGAGATGGTGCTTTCAAAATATTTCTTTTTGATGAACTTGCGGATCTTGTTGTCTTCGACGATATTGTCCGCAAAGTGCGCCTTGTCGGCATACCACTTTGAATTCCAGCCCTTGATAACGCCGGTTCTCAGTCCGTTTGGATCAACTTTCTGTCCCATTCAGTATACCTCCTTACGCTTGCTTGCTGTCCAGCACGACCGTGATGTGGCTGGTTCTCTTGTTGATGCGATACGCTCTGCCCTTCGAAACCGCCTGTATGCGCTTGAGAGTGGGACCCTCGTTTGCATAGCACTCTGCGATGTAGAGATCGTTTCTCGCAAGATTCTGGTTGTTCTCCGCGTTTGCCGCGGCGCTGTTGATCAATTTGATGAGCGCTTCGCTTGCCGCCTTGGGAGTGTTCTCGAGGATCGCAAGCGCTTCGTTCACGGGTTTGCCCTTGATGATGTCCAGCACCACTCTGACCTTGAAGGGAGAAATCCTGATATATTTTGCAGTCGCGTGCGGTCTTTTGTCCGCAAGCTGCTCGCGCAGCGCCGCTTTTTGCTTACTTCTTGTAGCCATATTCTCCTCCTCTTATTTGCCTGACGTCGTCTTGGATCCGGCGTGTCCTCTGAAGGTGCGGGTGGGAGCAAACTCACCCAGCTTGCAACCGACCATATCCTCGGTGATGTACACGGGAACGTGTTGTTTGCCGTTGTGCACCGCTATCGTGTGACCGACCATCTCGGGGAAAATCGTGGAGCTTCTCGACCAGGTCTTGATGGATTGACGCTCGCCCGACTCGTTCATAGCGATTATTCTTTTCATAAGGCGCTCCTCAACATAGGGGCCTTTCTTGACACTTCTACTCATTTTACCCTCCGATTAGTTCACACGCTTGATGATGAACTTGTTTGAAGCATTCTTCTTCTTTCTTGTCTTATAGCCGAGAGCGGGCTTGCCCCAAGGCGTGACAGGTGAAGGCATACCGACAGGAGACTTGCCTTCGCCGCCGCCGTGCGGGTGATCGTTCGGGTTCATAACAACGCCGCGGACGGTGGGTCTTGTCCCCATATGGCGGGTCTTGCCCGCTTTGCCGACGCGCACGATCTCGTGATCGAGGTTGCCGACCTGTCCGATCGTCGCCCTGCAGACGATGAGGATGTATCTCATCTCGCCGCTGGGAAGACGCACGGTTGCGTATTTGCCCTCTTTTGCCATAAGTTGCGCCGCGTTGCCCGCAGCTCTTGCAATGACGCCGCCCTTGCCGGGTTGCAACTCGATATTGTGAATCATCGTGCCGATCGGGATAGCGCTGAGCGGCAATGCGTTGCCGACTTTGATATCCGCGTCGGGACCGCTCTCAAGCACGTCGCCCACATTGAGTCCGAGAGGAGCAAGAATGTACTTCTTCTCGCCGTCGGCATAGTGGAGCAACGCGATGTTTGCGGAACGATTGGGATCGTATTCGATCGTCGCGACCTTCGCGGGGATGCCGTCCTTGAGACGCTTGTAGTCGATCACGCGATATTTCGTGCGGTTTCCGCCGCCGATGTGACGCACCGTGATCTTGCCCTGCGCGTTTCTGCCGCCCGTCTTGGAGAGAGGCCTGAGCAAGGAGCGTTCGGGAGTGGTGCAAGTGATCTCTTCATAGGCGGAGACCGTCATAAAACGGCGCGCCGGAGATGTAGGTTTATATTTCTTGATAGCCATATTGTACCTCCCTTATGCCAAGCTCTCGAAGAATTCGATCGCCTTGCTCTCTGCCGTGAGAGTCACTATCGCCTTTTTGTAGGCGGAGCGTCTGCCCTCGTTTCTGCCCATCCTCTTGAGCTTGCCGTCATAGTTGGAAGTGTTGACCTTCTCGACCTTGACGCCGAAGATCTTTTCAACGGCGGCTTTGATCTGAGTCTTTGTCGCGCCCTTGACGACCTTGAAGGTATATCTCTTTGCGGGAATACCGTCGTAGCTCTTTTCGGAAAGGATAGGCTCTATGATGATGTCGTATGCTGTCATTGTGCGTCCTCCTCCAAAGTGTGGATCGCGTCAACCGTGAAGACAAGATTCTTTGTGGCGACGATGTCGTACACATTGAGTTGCCTTGACTCGCACACATTGACGGTGGGGATGTTGTTGGATGCCTTCACCGCAACGGGATCGTACCCGCCCAGCACGAAAAGCACCTTGCCGTCCAAAGAGAGACCTTTCACCGCGCCTGCGACAAGTTTTGTCTTTGCCTCGGCAAGCTCGAACTTGTCGATCAGCGTGATCTCGCCCTGACGGAGCTTTTCGGAAAGCGCGCTGTAGAGCGCCGCTCTCTTCATATTCTTGTTGATCTTCTGAGAGAAATCTCTCGGCTTCTTTGCGAACACTACGCCGCCGCCCACGAACTGAGGCGCGACTATCGAGCCTTGACGCGCGCGACCTGTGCCTTTCTGACGGTAAGGCTTTGCGCCGCCGCCGCGGACTTCCGTCCTTGTGAGAG
>CANQZE010000112.1 GCA_947628255.1 uncultured Clostridia bacterium
TGTACGTGCGCGCGCCACAGCTCCTCCCTGCCCTCGGCAAGCGCATCTTCCGTGGGAACGCCGCCGGAAGTCCCGCCCGGGAACTCCGAATCGTTGATATTCGCCGCCGCCGAAAGATATGCGCTGTCCATCGCGCTTTGGTATATTTCGAGCGCGGCGGTCTGTTCGTCGCTTCCGAGATGTGATATTTGCGCGTTGAATTTCTCGAAGAGTTTGGCTTTTTCTTCGTCCAATCCCTTTAGGGCGATCGCCTTTGCGCCGCTCTTGAGGTCCTCTTTGAACTTCTCGAGGTTTGCGACGTCCTGCGCGGTCTCGCTTTCGAAATAGCCGTCGATATCTTCCGTCTCGCCGACTTTCTTGAGATCGGAGTTGGCGCTCAGCGCCTTTTCGACCTTCGCGAGCAGTTCGGAGACTTCCGCAAACGTTGTGGGAAGCTCGCCCGCTTCCGCCGCGGAGAGCGCGTCGCCGTGTTCCTCTCTCCATTCGGAGACGAGTTTGGATTCAAGTTCCGCCTTCTTGTCCCCGATATGCTTGAGCGACGTCGCCGCGGAGGAATCTGCCGTCTTGTCAAGCGCGTCGTAGCTGTCCAGCGCCGTCCTGATGTCCTCGGTATTCGCGCCGCTAGCTGTCGCTTTCTCATATGCCGTCTCAAACGCCGCCTTTGCGGTTGCGACATCCTCTGTGAGCGTGGTCGCGGCGTCGGCGTATTCTTCTGACATCTCGCCGGGGATAGTGCCTTCGCCCGCTTGCGCGCGCGCCACGATCCCGTATTGAGAATTCGCTGTCAAGCCTTCAAACGCAACTTTGCCGTTATCGTCGGGCATCACCCATTTGACGCGACCGTCCTCATCTGTGACAAAGTTGCCCTCGCTGTCCTTCAGCGCGTATTCCAACCCCGTTTCGCCCTCAAAAGTTGCCGTTGTATCCGTGAGGTCCGTCAAAGCGGGCTGAGTTGGCGCGGGCGATGTTGCGCGCTTGCCGAGCGTAATTGTGCGCTCGTCCGCCGCCTCCTCCGAAGTTGCGCCTATGCGGAATGTGGCGTTGCCGTCCTCGTCGATTTGGATGTCGTTGGGAAGCACGCCGTCCGTGAGCTGCTTGAACTCGCCGTTCTTATCCTTGTAGAATGTCTTTACTGTATCGCCGTCCGTCACGCCGCTTATGTCCGCGGTAGTCGGATCGAAGAACAGCACATACACGGGCGTTTCCTCAAGATCGTAGTTGCCTTCGCCTTCGACAGTTCCGTTCACGGTCAGAGTTCCGCTAGCGGTATACTTGCCGCTCGCCTCCGCGTCTCTTGATATCTCTGTCTCTTGTCTGAACTCGCCGTTATCGCCGCCCGTGATGGTCGCTTCCGTGCCGCCTATGTTCGCGGTGAGCGTAAGATCTGGAGCGATCGTGCCAAACACAGTGACTTTGCCGGGCGCTGTCTGCTCGTAGGCGAAATCGAATCCGCCGAGCTTGACGTCGCCGTCCGCTGTCCTGAAAATGAACTTCTTGCTTGTCTCGGTATTTACGGGCGCCTCGTCGAATGCGAAAGTCGCCTTGTTGTGAGGATCCTTCGCAAAAGGTTGCCCGTCCGTGTATCCGCGATCTTTGGATACATCAACTTGGATATTGTTTGTGCCTGTGTAGTTGCTCAGATCGGCAAACGGAGCAAAATGCGCGTCTTGCTTGCCCGCGACGTCGACGTCCTTGTCCACATATATCGCGCCGCCCTTCTCCGCTGTCGCGTTGCCTTCTATGCCGAGAGTGGGATTGCCGCTCACGCTGAGCTTAGCCGCCGCCTTGCCCTCGACGTACGGCGTTGTCGCCGCGGAAGCGACGTCGCCCTCGCTGTAGGAGTTGTACACATAGATCGCGTACTTGTTTTGCTTGTCGTTCTGTTCGTCGTTGTTGTCGGCTTTATCGCCGCCGACCGCCACTTCGCCCGCGGATATTGCTCCGCCCGTAACGTTCAGCGTGCCGCCCTCCTCGACGGAGAGTGTGCCGAGATCCCAAAGCGAGAAGTTGTTTTCAACAGTTCCGCCCTCGACGGTTGTCGTTGCGCCGCCGTAGATGGTCTGCACAGCCGCGCCCTTCATCTGCGAGGCGTTGTTTGCAATTGTGCCGCTCTTGACGGTGACTGTTGGGTTGCCGCCTTCGTAATATCCGTTCGTGCCTTCCTTGTTGATGTTGAGGATGCCGCCTCCCTCGCGCGCGTAATTCTTTATGATTATAGCGCCGTCCACGGTGAGCTGGCCTTTGCCCTCGTTGCGCACGCCGCCGCCATAGTACTGACTGCCGAATCCGTCGCCGGGCATAGCGTAGTTGTTGTCGTTGTTGCGCACCACGCAGCCCGCGCGGAGCGTGAGTTCGCCCTGGTTGACGATCGCGGGAGCGTGAGCCGTGAGACCCGTATTGTTTGTGGTGACTTGTCCCGCGCCGCCCTTGCCGTCGTCGGAGATAGCGGGCTGACCGTCGCTCCACACCGCGCCGCCGTCGAATATGACGTCGTTGATTGTAGCTGTTGCGCCCTGTTCGACCTTGAGCAGTTCGCCGTTGAAGCCCTCGCCGCGCTTGACCACGAAGTCCCAAGATTTACGTTCGCCGACAGATGACTCGCTTTGATCATACCATTCGGGCTTTTCTGCCGTTGTCAGCAAATCGAAATATGTCTTGAGATCCGTATTCAAAGCAGCCAACAAATCCGCAATTTGCTCACCTGCTGTGTCGTCTGTGAAATACTCCGTACTGCCGTTGCTCGTTCTGTTCGCGACGCGCACAAGGGTCTTGAGCGTGACGTCGCTGTCTGCGGGGATAGTCAAAGTCTTGTCTATCTCCTGCTCGAACGTGACGTTTGTGATTGCGCTATCCTTGTAGGTGATGTTGACCGTGAAATACAGGGTCTTGTCCGTCGCTGATTTTGCAGCCTCGAGCGCTTGCTCGATTGAGTTGAAGCCCTGATAGGTACCCTCGGTCGTCTGCACATACACGAACATATCGCCCGTGGACGTTACCGCAAGGAAACTTCCTCCTTCATTTTTCGGATCAAACGTATATCCGGGGTTCGCCACGCGGAAGTTTGCCTTGAGTTGAGTCTCATCGGAACTCTCGTCGCTCGTTACAAATTTATGTTCTGCTACAGTTGTGTGATTTGCATCCTCATTGTCGCCCGCCGCTTGGATAAGTTTGTCGCCGAACTCCACGGTGAGCTTGTTTGCGCGCCCTTCAATAGTGCCGTTGACGGTGATCGTAGACAAACCGTCCACGCCTATGCCGTCCTTGAAGCCGTCCGTGTCCGCGCTGTTCACGTTGAGCGTGAGGTTGGCGGAGCCTTCCGCGCTTTCGAGGTTGCCGCTCAGGTAAATTCCGTCTCCTATGCCGCTCTTCGCGCTGTTGTTGGAAGCAGTCGCCGCCTTGACCTCCGTCGTGCCGCTCGCCGCATATATCGCGCCGCCGTTTTGCTCCGCTAGGTTGGAGCTGAATTGCGGTTTCGCTCCCCTCGCCTATGACCAGTTGCGCCGTCGCACCGCTGCCCGCAAAGTAGATCGCGCCGCCCTGCTCTGCGGAGTTCTTCGTGAACTCGCCGCTCGTCACCGTGAGCGCCTTGCCCTCTGCCGACGAGTTGTCAACATATATCGCGCCGCCGAGGCCGCCCTTGCCTTCGCTTGCCTTTGCGGAGTTGGATTTGAATGTGGAATTTCCACCTATTGTCGCGGTAGCGCCTTTGATGTAGATCGCGCCGCCGTCCGTCGCCTCGTTTTGCTTGTATTCGCCGCCGTTCAGCGCGATATTCTTGTCCTCGGATTCAGTATTTTCAATGTAGATCGCGCCGCCGTTTGTCGCGGTATTGCCGTCAAACGTGCCGCCGCTCACGCTGAGCTGAGTATCCTTCGCGTAAATCGCTCCGCCGAGACCCGTATTTGCCTCTGTCGCCTTAGCCTCATTTCCTGAGAATGTGCAATTTGTGAGCGTAAGGGTCGCGCCTTCCGCCTTTATAGCGCCGCCGTTTGTCGCGGTATTGCCGCTGAATGTTGTGCCGCTTGCAGTTATGTTGCCCGCGCTTGCGGTTATCGCGCCCGCAAAGCCCGAAACTGTGCCGTCCGTAAACTCAAGCGTGCCACCCGATACGCTTGCGAATGTCGCGGAGTAATTGCCCTCGCTTCCGTCCGTACCCTGCAAAGTCACGCCCTCGAATTTGAGCGAGCCGCTCCCAAGCGTGACGTACGGTTTGTCTATGCCCGTAGCCTGCACTCTGACGACGGCGTTTCCGCCATCCGCCGCCTTGACGGTTATATTCTTGCCGCCGCTCAGCGTTACGCTCTCAAATTCTGCCTCCAAAGCGTGTGTGAGTCCGTCCTCACTCGTCTTTATCTCGATCGTGACGTCGTTT
>CANQZE010000113.1 GCA_947628255.1 uncultured Clostridia bacterium
GGCCTATGTTGCCGAGACCTAGTATCGCGGAGCCGTCCGTGATCACCGCTACGGTGTTGTGGCGGCGGGTGAGAGCATAGGAGAGACTCTCGTCCTCTTTTATGGCGAGGCAGGGCGCGGCGACCCCCGGAGTGTAGGCGAGGGAGAGCGCCTCTTTGTCGTTCACCTTGACGCGCGAAGCGACTTCGAGCTTGCCCGCCCATTCATAGTGCTTTTTGAGGGATTCCGATTGATAATCCATTGCGACCTCGAAATATGCGCTTATTTGCATACGGATATGCTTGCGACAAATATTTTACTACTATTTTGCGATTTGCACAACTCCTTGCTCAAAAGTCTTGAAATGAGAGGTGAAAATAGTTTATAATTCAAAATATGAGAGAAATAGAATATGAGAAGATCGCGGAAGCCGTCGAGGGATTGACGTCTGCGTGCGTGCGCTTGACTCCTTCCGCCGAAGCCGCTTTACGGCGCGCCGCGGAGTGCGAAAGTTGTCCTGCGGCGAAGTATGCGCTTGAGACGTTGCTCGTTAACGCCGCTCTCGCAAAGAGAGAGTCGTTGCCCGTCTGCCAGGATACGGGAATGGCGTGCGTGTTTGTCAAGCTCGGTCAGGACGTCCGCATTGTCGGAGGTCTGTTGACGGACGCTATCAACGAGGGCGTGAGGCGGGGCTATGCGCGGCGCGGCTTCAGAGCGAGCGTGCTTGACCCAATCACTCGCGTGAACACGGGAGACAACACTCCCGCGATCGTGCATATCGAGCTTGTCGAAGGAGACAAACTGCAACTCGCGTTTTTGCCCAAGGGCTTCGGCAGCGAGAATATGTCCAAACTGTATATGTTGCCGCCATCCGCGGGACTCGAGGGAGTGATGGACGCCGTGACGGACGCCGTGAAAGCCGCAGGGGCGAATCCCTGTCCGCCCATAATCGTCGGCGTGGGCATAGGCGGCACCGCGGAGAGAGCTATGCTCACCGCAAAGGAGCAATTGCTCAGAGACGTGGGCGAGCCGAGCAAAGACGAGACTTTGGCGAAGATGGAACGCGAGCTTCTCGAGAGGATAAACGCGCTTGGGATAGGCGCGCAAGGGTTCGGCGGCGGAAACACCGCGCTAGCCGTGCATATCGGCAAACATCCCACGCATATCGCGAGTCTGCCCGTTGCGGTCAACATCCAATGCAACGCGGCAAGGCTTGAAAGGACGGTGCTTTGATGACTGAGAAAATTTTGCGCTTGCCTTGCAAGAGTGAGGATATCGCGACGCTCGAGGCGGGCGATCACGTGTTGATATGCGGCAAATTGTATACGGGGCGGGACGCCGCGCACAAACGCATTGCGGCGAGCCTCGCAAACGGAGAAGTTTCCCCTATCCCTCTCGAAGGGCAGGGGATATATTATGTCGGACCCTGCAAGAAGGACGGGAAAATCGTCTCCGCAGGCCCCACAACGTCATACAGAATGGACAAATATGCGCCCGCGTTGTACGAGGCGGGCGTGCTTGTCACGGTGGGCAAGGGCGACAGAAGCGAGGAGGTCTACGAGGCGATAAAGAGGCGCGGCGGCGCATATCTTGCGGCGATCGGCGGCGCGGGCGCGATATATGCGCAGGCGATAAAGAGTGCGTCTGTCGTCGCATACGAGGACCTCGGCACGGAAGCGGCGCACCTTTTCGAGGTGGAAAATTTCCCCGCGATCGTCGCGATAGACAGCCGCGGAAATTCAATTTTCAAGAGGTGAGTATGGATTTTGAAATTCGCAGCGCGCAGGATATGGCGGAACTTGTCGAAAGATGGGGATTTTTACCCTTCTTCGCAAACGACGTCAAGGGATTTTCAATCGAGGAGCATTGCCCCGGCGAGCTGTGGTTTTCAAACGAAACGGACGGCCCGTGGGAGTGGAAAGCGCCCGCGATGAAACTTTGCGGCGGGATGTACGGCAAGCTGTTTGCGGGCAAGGCGGGCTATGTAAGCAGAGCGTGGCTCGCGGATCTCGCGAACTTCAGACGGGACGGCTATGATTTCGACTCCAGAATGGACGAGGGCATTGCGCCCGAAAAGGATTGCTATGTCTACACGACGATCCTCGGCGAGGGCAGAGTGACGTCAAGACGGCTCAAACAGCTGTGCAACTTCAACAAAAACGGCAACAAGGGCTTCGAGACGGTGATGACAAGACTGCAAATGCAGACCTACATATGTGTGAGCGACTTTGTTTATGATCGGGACAAATTCGGGCGGCCCTACGGGTGGGGCGTCGCGGAATACACCGCCGCGGAATCCCTTCTCGGCGACGACGCATTGCGGAGCGCTTACCGTCGCAAACCCGAAAAATCCTATGAGCTTATTTTCGAACATCTCAGAAAACTTTTGCCCGAAGCGAGCGATGAAAACATCAAAAAATTGATCCAAAGATGACGCAAAAACAAAAACGGCGTAAAGCCGTTTTTTTGCATATTGTTGATTTTATGCTGCCAGAAACAATATTTTAAGTCCGTATTTTGCAATTTGTGCGTTGCAACTCGCTTCTTTGATGATACGACCATAAACAGAGGCTCAGACGCGGACGGGTTCTTTTGAATATTCCGCGCAATCCGTCTCGAGGGATTTTTTTGTGAATATCTTGTTTATGGTGGAGATCGCGACGGGGATGAAGATGAGGACGCTCACTGCCTCCGCGATGGGGAATGCCGTCCAAAATCCCGCGAGTCCCATAGGAGTGTATTTTGCCAAAACATAGCCGAGCGGGAGCAGGATGCAGATCTGACGGAGCAGGGAGATGAGCATTGCTTTGACGCCGTGACCGACCGCGTTGAACATTGCGATCATAATGACGCCGAACGCCGCGGGCAGGAAACAGATCGAGCAGAGCCGGAGCGCTTCGCAACCGACGGACATCCTCAGCGCGTTGTCGCCGACGGAGAACAGCTTGAGAAGCTCGCCCGGTATGGCGTGAAAGAGCGCCATCACGCAGAACATATAGCTCGCCGCGATGATCATCGCATAGCGGAAAGTCTTGTCAAAGCGCTGTCTGTTGCCCGCGCCGTAATTGTAACCCATAATCGGGATACAGCCTTGGTTGAGTCCGAACACAGGCATAAACGCGAAGGATTGAAGCTTGAAGTATACGCCGAAAGACCACACCGCCGCGTCCGAAAAGCCGTTGAGGATGAGGTTGGCGATCATATACATTATCGAGCCGATCGAGTTCATCACGACAGTGGGCAAGCCGACGCGCAAAATGCCGAAAAGTATGGATTTTTTGAGTTTGAAATCCCGCGTGAAAAAGATCTTGATGTCCCATTTGCCGCGCTTTATGATGATTACGGCGATGGGGATGAACATCGCGATGATCTGTCCGATGACCGTCGCGATCGCCGCGCCGATGGATCCAAGCCCTATCACGGAGATGAAAATGGGATCGAGGATGATGTTTGTGAGCGCTCCGACAAGTTGGGAGATCATCGGCGTCACCATATTGCCCATAGCTTGCAAAATGCGGTTGAGCATAATCTCGATCATCATCCCGAAAGAACAGCAGGTGCAGATGGCGAGATATTTGTAGGACATCTCATAGACGACGCGCATATCCGCTTCCGCGCTTGCCATTTCGCCCATCGTGTAGGCGCGCACAAACGCTTCCGACACAAAATAGCCGACGGCGGCAAACGCCGCGCTCAAAATGAGCGAAAGCAAAATCCCCGTCTGAGACGCCATTGACGCCTCGTGATTTTTGCCTTCGCCGAGGAGTCTGGATATCAGCGATCCCGCGCCGACCGCGACGCCTATCGCAAACGCGTTGACAAGCAGTTGCATCGGCAGGGCATAGGAAAGAGCAAGCACTCCGTTGACGGGATCGTACGCGCCGATGAACACGCTGTCCACGATGTTGTAGAGCGCTTGCACAAGCATAGAGAGTATGGCGGGACCGCTCATCACAAAGATGAGTTTGCCGATGGGCATATTGCCGAGTTTTTGGGATTGCAGATCCTGCGCCTTTTCCATTGTCGCCTTTTGAAGCTTTGTCAGCGTTTGAAATTATAGGTAACAGAACGAAAAAAATCAACCGATTTAGGTCGATTTTTGTCAAATTGCGGCGAAATTCAAAATTTTATTTTGAAAAAGCGCGACGCGCAAAATTCACATACGTCATTGCGCGTCGTCGGACGTCGAGTTTTCGCTCCCTTGGCCGCTTGTTTCAATTGCGGGCGCGTCTTTGTCCTCGCCGCCGTCCTGCGCCTCGCCGGCGTTTTGCGGGCGCGGATCGTAGAGGGAACCCATAATCCCTTTGATGCGGTTTTCGCGCTTTTCGATGTTTCTTGCCACACTCAGCGACACGGGGACCATACCGCCCTCCGAGGCGAGTTGCGCTTCG
>CANQZE010000114.1 GCA_947628255.1 uncultured Clostridia bacterium
CTCAGACAAGCGTAACGTTATGCGCGCAAACTCCTTATTAACGCTACGTTGCGGCAGGGCGGGAAGGGGCTGCGCTCGCTCACTGTGTTGCGGCGTGCAGACAAGTCTGCAATTATGCCACTTGTTCGGGGACAAAAAACAGAACTGTCCCCTCACTGCGTACTTGGGTAAATCCCGCTCGCTCCGCGTGTCGCTCAGACACGGCAACCGTAGAGTATAAGAACACTCGGACAAGGCGTGACGTTAAACCCTCGGATACTGCAAAGTACGTGTACAAGCAGCCCGGACTAGGGGATTCTTGGACTACGCTCAGAATGACAAATAAAATAATTAGTTGGAAAATCCCCTCAGTCCGCCGATATTCGGCGGACAGCTCCCCTTGCTAAAGGGAGCCTTGAGAGGAAAAATGAAAGTCCTGCTTTGCACCGGGGGATGCTTCGACAAGCTCGGAATGACAGTGGAAGAATTAAACAATCCCCTCAGTCTGCTACGCAGCCGGCTCCCCTTATTTGCCCGCAAAGTATTGCATTTTTTGAGGGCAAACAAAGGGCGCCTTAAGTGGAAAGAGAACTCATACTTATTGTCATGCTGAGCGTAGTCGAAGCATCCCCGAGTGTAGGGGATGTTCTGCTTTGACATTAAATATCGACGGGGTGTTGAAAAGGATAAAAAATTTTGAAGATGTGCAATTAAAATCTTGAAAATTTGTAATTTTGTATATGCTTTTAGCATTTTGTATGTTATAATAACAAAATAGTGAGAGAATATTTTTTTGCGAAAAATATACAGGGGGGGGGTACATTTAAGAAGAGAGAGGCGAGTCCATGTCGGAAGTAAATCGAGAGAAAAGTGGACTTGTGCTAGAAGTAAATAAGTAGTAAAGGGTGGCCCCGTGCAGGAAGTGAATAAGGAGAAAAAGTGGGCACTTGCCAGTGGTAAGTAAGAAGAGAGGGGCGAGCTCGAGTAGAAAATAAATATGGCGGCAGGAAGCATGCGCTGTATGCTCTGCTGCCGAAGGAGATAATATGAAAAAAAGGGAATTGTTTATTGCCGTTTTGGTGATAGCTGTCCTGGTGTGCGCGCTCAGCTTGGCGCTTACAGCCTGCGATCCGACAGATAAGACCTCGGGGCATGAGCACAGCTATCAAGAGGTAGCGGCACTTGATGCCACCTGCACTACGCCCGGCAATCGGCTTTACTACACCTGCAGCGGCTGCGGCAAATTTTTTGATGAGCGACACGTCGAGGCGGATAGCGCCGAACAATTTGTCATACCAATGCTTGGGCACGATCTGTCCGATTATCACGAGTATCAGGATCCGACCTGCTTGACGTACGGCAGCGTGGAATATTGGCATTGCGTCAGATGCAATACCGATTTTGCGGACGCTTATGGCGAAGAAAAATTCGAGGGCGACAAACGTATCGACAAGCTGCCCCACAATATGCAGCCTCATCAATTGCAGGATTCCGATTGCTTGCATACAGGCACCAGAGCGTACTACGAATGCTCGCTCTGCGGCAATAAATTCGAGGACGAGGACGGCGACGTGCAATTGGACGACTCGGAGCTTGAAATTGCCAAAAAGTCACATCATATGAGCAAAACGAATGGCACTCCCGCCACCTGCACCGAAGAAGGAACGGAGACATATTGGTATTGCGATCTATGCGAAACAAGATATTTGGATGAAGAGGGCACCGAAATTGTGACCGGAGGCGTAATCATATCGCCGCTTGGACATAACTATCATTTTGAAGAAGGACAAAACGAAACTTGTGAGAGCGACGGCACAAGGGAACACTTTCATTGCGAGCGTTGCAACAAAAATTTCGAGTCCAACGATAACCCATATTCGACCGATTATATGTCGGACGACGAGCTTGTGATAGAGGGCGGTCACATACTTAGAGAGGGTTACTCGTATGACGCCGATTGCATGAACGAAGGATGTAAACCGCATTATTTTTGCGATAGATGCGAGAAATACTTCAAGGACTCCGCAGGAACCGATGAATATGGGGAGTTTGAATATGTTATTCCCGCCAAAGGGCATACTCTTGAACAGAGAGGCGGCAAAGAAGCCACTTGCACCGAGGACGGCGAGGCGATCTATTATTATTGCACAGCTTGTGAAAGCAAATTTTGGACGAACGACCCGTCCCCGTCAAATTTTAACTTTGTGCAAGAGGATATAGATTTGAAGATCCACAAACTTGGACATGATCCGAAACCTTGGGAGACGTCTATCGCTGCAACTTGCTCAACGCTGGGCGAGGATGTCAGAAAGTGCGTGAGATGCGGCGAGGTCCAAGAGGAGCGCGTCGTCAACATGATCCCTCATACCTGGGACGATCAAAATAAATGCAGCGTTTGCCAGGCGGTCAAGCCGTATGAGGAGAAGGACGGCTTCATCTATTTCGGCGAGTATCCGCAGACAAGGATCGAGCAGGACGACATAATTGCCACGCTTTCGCAGATGTCCGGAGATAGACCCGTCCCATCTATGGCAGGCACATGGAAGAAATATGACTATTACTTGGTCGAAAGTGTGGGAGAGTATATGTGGTATCAGGATATTGAGTTCGATGGCGCAAAATACAGGGGCGTATACTTCACACATTATAGGACGTATTTCGTTGGATCGTCCTCCTACGACGATGACGAGACGGGCGCGTTGACCAAACAAAAGGAAAACGGCTATGAGGTCAACGAGTTATATTGGTTCAAGTGGGAGCCGATAGAATGGCGCGTGCTTGAAAAGGACGACGAGACAAAAGAGGCCTTCTTGATGAGCAACGTCATCCTGGACAGCCAGCAATATTATAACAAAGCGGTCGGAAGCACACGCACGATAGACGGAAGGACCGTATATGAAAACAACTACAAAGAGAGCGATATCAGGACATGGCTGAACGAGACCTTCTTTGATTGGGCGTTTGACGAGAACAGCAAGAGTACGATCAATATAACAGAGGTGGACAACTCGGAACGGTCGTTACAAATCGCCGATAGTAATTTTACTAAATTTACTTGCGCCAGCACATTGGACAAGGTATTCTTGCTGAGCCGTTTTGACGCGATTTCCCACCAGTATGGTTTTCTCACTGGCGATAGATACAATGAGGCGCGCATGTTAAAGCCTACGGAGTACGCGAAGTCCCAGGGCGTGTATATCTTTAGCGATGCGTCGGATCCTCATTATGTGGGCTATAGCTATTGGTGGTTGCGTTCGCCCAGTGACGACGATCAGCAAGCGATGTATGTGTCTTCGTCCGGCAGCATTATGGGCGGCGAGGGTACCTATGGACGGGATGTTAATTACACATATTCAGGCGTGGTGCCCGCGGTGAAGATAAGACTTTGACCGACGCAAGGCCGCCTATGAAAAGGAGAGCGCAAGCTCTGCACGTCGCTTGACGCGGCGCGACAAATGAAACAAAAAGCCCTGTATTGCAATGCTGCGATACAGGGCTTTTTGATGTCAGTCCTTGAGCGGTTTAATAACATTTGAGTATGAAAAATGTGCAAGACAAGCCGTGAGCTCGGCATTTCACTCGCTTTTTTTGCCGTATGCGAGCTTGAGACGTTTTTCGCCCGAGAGGATGGTTTTGCGGATGCGGATGTTTTTGGGAGTGACCTCAAGCATTTCGTCGTCGTTGAGAAATTCGAGGGATTCCTCGAGGCTGAGGCGGCGGGGCGAGGTGAGGCGGAGCGCTTCGTCGCTGCCCGCGGCGCGCATATTGGTCATCTGTTTTTGTTTGCAGACGTTGACGCGGATATCCTCGCTCTTTGGGGTGACGCCTACGACCATGCCCTCATAGACGGGGGTCTGCGGGGTGATGAACATCTGTCCGCGATCCTGCGCGTTGAAAATGCCGTAAGTCGTTGCCTCGCCCGTCTCGTACGCGACGAGGGAGCCCGTAAAGCGGTGCTGTATCACGCCTTTTGCGGGCGCGTAGCCGTCGAAGAGCTGATTCATGACGCCCTCGCCCTTGGTGTCCGTGAGGAACTCGTTTTTGAATCCGAACAGTCCGCGCGCGGGTATTTTGAACTCCATGCGTATGCGGCTGCCTATGGGAGTCATCGTGACAAGCTCGCCCTTGCGCACGCCCATACGCTCCATGACGGCGCCCACGCAGTCGGAGGGCACGTCGATATACAGGCGCTCCATAGGCTCGCACTTTACGCCGTCGATGTCCTTATAGATGACGCGCGGGGTCCCTACGCCGAATTCGTATCCCTCGCGGCGCATCGTCTCGATGAGGATGGAGAGGTGCATCTCGCCTCTGCCGCACACCGTGAATGTGTCGGGAGATTCGGTTTGATACACGCGCAAGGAGACGT
>CANQZE010000115.1 GCA_947628255.1 uncultured Clostridia bacterium
TATGATGCAATTGCCCCTCTTTGCGTACTCCTTCATAAACTCGCGCACGGATTTCATCGTTCGGGGATCGAGGCCAGTCAAGGGTTCGTCCAATATCCACAATTTGGGACGGTGCATAAGAGAACCCATCATACAGATCTTCTGTCTCATCCCGTGCGAATAGCTGCTGATGAGATTGTTGACGGCGTCGCCGAGCTTAAAAACCTCCTCGAGTTCCTCATATCTCTCCTGCCTCGCGTTTTGCGGCACTTTGTACACGGTCGCCATAAATGACAGATATTCCTTGCCCGTCATCTTGACGAAAACGGCGTGATTGTCCGTGACGAAACCTACGTCCGCCTTCGCCGCAATAGGCTCTTTCACGATGTCGTGACCGTTGATCTTGATCTCGCCATTGTCAAAGGGGAGCATTCCCTCGAGGCACTTGAGCGTTGTGGATTTGCCCGCGCCGTTGTGGCCGAGCAAGCCGACGATCTCGCCCGCATAGCAAGCGAAGGTGACGTCGCGCACGGCGAAGTCCGCCTTCTTGGAATATTTTTTGCTGAGTCCGACGATCTCCACAACGGGAACGCCGCGCTCCTCTTTTTTGCTTTCGCAATCGAGATCTTGCGCGGTTTGAACGCGTTTTACCTCAGAAGCGACAGGCGTTTGTTCCTGCGCCGCCGTTATGTTGTTTTTGTCCATATTTTCCGTATCCGAGTTTTATACTATAATTATTTGCATTTTAAGCGTTTATTTGCGCATTTGGCTTTGCAGATCAAGAAATTTGTTTTGTCGCTGCAAAGCGTCGCGCTGCACTCTCGCCGCTTTATTACGATAAAAAGCTACGGCGACCAATTTTGCTCATAAAAGACGATATTGCTGCGCCCGTATGGGCGCGGCAATATCCCTCGTCTTCAGTATGTCATCGTCAGCTCTACCGTCACATTGCTGCCGCCTGAAACAAATTTTATCTTCACCGTAGTCAGCTTGTCCTTCGACGTGTTCAACTCCAGCGTCAAGTTGCTCACGGGAGCCTTAAGTTCGCCGTCGTCAAGAGCGAAAACGTCTTTGACGTTGTCCGCCTTGACGGAAGCGGTCAGTCCCGTCTCCGTCAAGCGAAAACCCGTCTCGAAATAGTTCTCGTCCAACTTGAGCGTCGGCGCCGCTCCTTCTGCCGCGGAGACTTGCTCGCTCACCGTCTTTACGGCATACGCCTCGGACGCGGTCGCGTCGTTGAGCCTCTTCTCCGTGCCTGTGACGTCATAGCCGTTCTGAGTTTTCAGATAGGTTTTGACGCTCTCAAACTGCGTGAAGTTGCCGCTTTGCACTGTGATCTTTTGCTCTATGCTCTTCGCGGAGCCGATCTCGCCGTATCTTTGCCGCAATATTTCCATAGACGTGGGTTGCTCCGTGCCGTTGCACGCCGCAAGCGCAAGCGTCGCGCACACGAGTATGACCGTCAACAAAACGATATATCTCTTTTTCATCTCCACAATCCTCCTTTGCCGACCACGTACAGCGCCGCCAGAATCGCGCTTGTCGCCATTGCGGCATACAGCCACTTGATGGGCGCATCCGCCAAAGTCTTTGCCGCGTCTATCACGTTTTCGTCTATATCCGCCGCGCTGTTCCACGCGTCCACGATATCCTGATATTTTTCAAGTTCCTCCGCACCCAACTTCTTTTCGCTGTCGCTGAGTTTTGCGAATTGCTCCAAAATTTCTTTGACGATCGCAAAATGTTCCTCCGACGAAGTCAGCGAGTCCGCCGTGACGTCGCCGACAAGTTGATCAAGCGCGTCCAGAACGTCGTGCAGATTTTTGGAGTAGCCGTCGTCGCCGACAACTTCCACGGTGTAAGTTTTGCTGCCGACATAGTTTTTGTCATTCACCGTGACGGTCACGGTGTAGACGCCGACGCCCGACAGTTTGCTCGGATCCACGGTCGCTTCGTGCCTTGTGGATTCGCCCTCTTGCACCCAGATCTCCGCGGAGAGTTCGATGTCCTGCCCGATATACTTGTACAATTCGGGATTTTGCTCGTTGAATGCCTCGTTGTTGACTTTGAGGATGAAATGCGCGTCGTTTTCGCCGTCGACCAGGCGCTGAGGCGCTATCGTGTACACGCCCGCTTTGCCCTTGTTTTCGTCCTCGTTTTGCCAATTGCCCGCAAACGTGACGTCATAGTTTTGGTTGGTCCACATCGCGACGATCTTATAGCTTCCCGCGCCGTCGAAGTCGGGCTTTGCAAGTTTCACGCCGAGTGTGGAGCTGTCCTCGTTGGGCGCGAGCGTCTCTTCGTCAATGCTCCAGCCTTCGGGATCCCACGCATATTCCTTGCCAAACTCATACACGTCGTTTTGATCCTTCAGCGTCACCGTCACTTCGCGCTTCAGCACGGTGTAGATCGCGTTTTGCACGCGCACATCATAGTTGCCGAGCGCGTCCTCGTTTTCCACCTTGACCGTGATCTCATAGCCCTCCGCTTTATAGGGGCTTGTCGCCGTGACCTCGCACTCCGTCGTGACCTGCACGGAAACGCCGTCGTCGATGTCCTCGTTGCCCGTCACTTTGAAGGTGAGCCTCTCGGGTGCGTCGCCATAGAAGGATTGTTTCGCGTCCGCCGCCACTGTCAAGGGGCGCTTCGAGATGACGTATGCTTTTTCGCCGTTGACAAAGGTGACTTTGTAGTTGCCGTCCTTGCACTCGCCTTCGATGTCGTATTCGCCGTGATCCTTGACGTTGCTGTACGAGCCGAGCTTGAGCAATATCTCGGGAGTCTCGTCTTGCGCCCACTCGCCTTCGGTCTTTTTCCACTTGCCCTGCTCGACCGCAGCGTCTAAGCCGTCGTACACCTTGGACTGTTTTTCGATCTCGATCGTGATCTGAGCTTGCTTAATCTCATAGACGCCGTCCTCGCCGAAAGACACCTTATAGTTTGTCGCGCTCGTCTTTTGGACGCCCTTCACGCTGTACTGCCCGACGTTTTTGCTCGCCTTGTCCACAGTGATGTCAACTATATCCGCGAGGTTGTCCCCTTTGCCGAGCGTGAAGCCTTCGCGCAAGACGGGTTCCAGCTCGCTCCCGTCGGGAGTTTTGCCGTCGTACGGGCGGGTCTTGCTTGGCAGATCGACGGTGATTTCGCGCTCCTTCACCGTGAGAGTGATGCGATAATTTTGCGTGTTGTAGTTCTCAAGGCTGACCGTCGCCTCGATCTCGTAGGTGCCGAAATCTATCGCTCCCGCGAAATCCTCACTGAATTGCTCGCCCTGTTTGAGCTTGTAGCTCACTTTTGCGCCTTCGGGAGCGCCGTGCATCACGGGCAGATGCGCCTCGCCGTCATAGGTGTATTCCGTATTGTCGAATGTGATCTCGCCAAATCCCGCCGCGACGATGTTGTAGTGTCCGTTGTTGAACGCGGTCACTTCGTAATTTTGGGGTCTGCTCTCGTCCTTCCAGCCAACGACGATGTCGTAGCTCGCAACGGGGCTATTCTCCGTCGCGGAGGTGCTGATGTCGATATATTGGTCTATGCTCTCTTCGCCTACGAGAGTCGCGACAGTAAATTCGAGTTGTTTCAGAGGCTGTCCGAACACGGATTGTTTGTCCGTCGCCGTGACAGTGACGTTGCGCTTGGCGATCTCGTAGGTGCCGGGGGCAAAGACATATTTGTAGTTCTTGTCCTCGAGCGCGCCGTCGGATACGGGCGCTTTCACCTTCGCGGAGACGGTGTAGAGCGCGGCGTCCTTTTGAGGCGAATCAATCGCCACCTCGATGAGATCGTCAAGCGAGTCGTCATAGCCGAGAGCCTTGTTCGCGACGGCTTTGCCGAGATCCTCAAGCGCGGGCGCCTTGCCGTTATATTCGCGCGACGTCGAGGGGAGTGTCACCGTGATCTCGAGTTTTTTCACGGTGAAAACGCCTTCGCCCGTCGTGATCGTGTAGTTGGGGTTGTTGCCGAGTTCGACGATGATCTTATAGTCGCCCGCGTCGCGCGGAGTTACGCCTTCCTCGAATCCGAGGGTGAGGTTGAGGCTGTCGTTCCCGCAGATGCCGTCCGCGGAGAACGCCCTTTGATCGAGAGATATCTCGTCGCCGTAATTCACGCTTACGTTGTCGGGGGTGACCTTGATAGCTTTTGGCGTCAGCTTGAAAGTGAGCGTATGCTCCGTCTTGTACTCGCCGTCGACCAACCAGAATCCGCCGTCGAGCGAGATCGTCGCATTGTAGGGATTGATTTGCACGACGCGCGCGGCAAAGTCCGTGAACGTGGGCGTTGCGGCCCCGG
>CANQZE010000116.1 GCA_947628255.1 uncultured Clostridia bacterium
TAGTCGAAGAATCCCCGTGTAATACCATTGTCATCCTGAGCCTGTCGAAGTATCCCCTTGTCCGAGCTTTCTTATACTCTACGGTTGCCATCGGAGCGAGCGGGATTTACCCAAGTACGCAGTGAGGGCGGATCTGCACCCCACAAAATTCGTTCCACTTGTGAAATATTTCTCTATAATGATACGTCGTCACTCATTTTGCGGGGACCCCGTGGGGCGCCTTAAGCGGTTGTAAACCGCTCAATTTGGATGAAGAGCGCTCAGTTACCCCACAAAATCACTACGTAATTTTGCGGGGACCCCTGCCCTTTTTCTGAGCGCGAGCGTACATAGACGTACGTGACGATTTACCCCAAAAAATCACTACGCAATTTTTTGGGGACCCCATAAGAAAAAGGGTTCTGACGAAGTTATTCGCGAGATAGCGCGGTTTTTTGCAAAAAGATGACGGTGGCTTGAAACAACACATACGCCAGGCGGGCTTGGAAGTCGGGATCGACGAGAGCGGCCTCGTCAAGGGGATTGCTCAAAAATCCGCACTCCACGATGACGGCGGGATAGGGACTGCAACTCAGCAGATATTTTTCCGCGCTGAGGGCGGAATACTCTCTGCCGCCAAGCTCCGAGTTGACGTCGCGGTTGAGGAGTTCCTGAAGTATCTCGGCGTATTCCCTTCCTCCTTCGTCCGTCTTGTCGAAAAACGCTTGGGCGCCTCGCCTCGCCGCGGAAGAATAGAAGTTCATATGTATGCTGATGACGGCGTCCGGAGCCGTTTTGTTGATGACGTCGCCGCGATAGAACATATCGGCGCGTTTTTTGTTGTTTTTGACGGAGGGATGGGAGTGCATACTGTCCCCTGTCCTCGTGTACACCGCTCTTATGCCGCCGCTTTCCAGATATTCTCCGAGAAGTTTGGCGACTTTGAGGTTGAGATTGCTCTCTTTTGCGCCCGTGCGCCCTCCAAGTACGCCCGCGTCCGCGCCGCCGTGACCCGCGTCCACCACGACAACGGGAGCGGAACTGCGTTGTCTGATCGCCGCCGCCATAAGAGGAGCGCCCATAGCAAACGCCGCGATCACGATCGCCAACACCGCCGCCGCTATCCCGAAGAGCTTGTTTTTGTCCCGTATCACCTGCATACCGTTTCTGTTTTGAGAATATTCATTTCGGTATAAAAATACAGTATTATCCACAAAGTTATCCACAATTTTGGGTCTTAATGTGGATAAGTCGGTGGAAAAGCCCTGTTTTTATGCCGCCACATACACTATTTTGGGCGAGCGGATTTTATGCCGTTTTCGCCCTTCTTCGACAAAATAAGCGACACATATCGTTTTCTGTGTGCCTAAAATCCCGTCTTTGGCGACGCGACGCGGTCATAATCGGCTCGGCGGCGGCGTATGCTTTTGAGGGAGGCGAATATGAGCAGGCTTTCGAAGTGTTTGGACGCACCTGTCGTCGTCAAGGGGAACGGCAAACTTGTCGGATACATAAAAAATGTATATTTTGACAAAATTGCCAAAATTTTTGCATATTTTTCCATATTGTCCGACGAGGGGCAAAACTTTTTGCTTCCGACGGCGGGAGCGAATCTGCGCGACGCGCTTATGCTCGACGACGAAAACGGATTGCTTTGCCCAGACGACGTCTCGCTCGACGGGCTGACGCGGGATATTTTGGGCGTCCCCGCCTTCACGCAGAGCGGCGCGTACAAAGGCAACGTGCTTGACGCGCAATTTTCTCAGGCGGGCAAACTCACAAAACTTACGCTGTCAAGCGGAGAGGTCTCGCCATCCGCAATATTGTGCTTCGGCGACGTCGTGTTGCTCAAAGCCGCAAAACCGTCCTCCGCCCCGAAGATCCCGCGCCCGCAAAAGGACTACGCGGTGGAGCTTCTCGACGGCGCGACGAAAGATATCCCCCAACGCACGGAAACGCTTCCCGACTCCGCGGGCGGGACGCTTTTTATCCCGACGGGAGGCGCTATCTCTTTCGGCGGCGGCGAACCGCTCCTCTCGCAGGGCGCGCTCAACGCAGTGCTTGACGGCAGCGAGGCTCCCGCCGTCATCAACGACGAAGCGCACACCCCAACGAGGATAATTTGCGACTATGAATTTTTGCTCGGGCGCACTCTGGGCGCAGACCTCAAGACGTATGCGGGAGAACTGCTCGCTTCAAAAGGCGCCGCCATAACGTCCGAGATCGTGGAAGTCGCCCGCGCGCACGGCAAACTTGTGGAACTGACGTTGAGCAGCGTCAAACGGAAACGGTGATCGTCCTCTCGATCCCATACTACGCCCCGAGATGTTCAAAATGCAAAAAATTATGACGCATATCAAACAAAAAAATTTTTTATGGCTCGCCGCCCTCGCGATTGTCGTCGCGGCGACGCTTGCGCTTTGCGCCTGCGACAAGGACGGAAAGCGCCAAGCGATGTCTCCCATATACGACCTGAATATGCAATACGATCCCGCCGCTCACCTTATCTCGGCGAGGCAGGAGGTTCTGTTTGAACTTCCCGAGGACGCGGACTGCGCCGTGTTCCACATAAACGCTAACGCGTTTTCCGACGATAATGACGTTATTGACATTTCAGCCGTCAAAATTGACAGAAAAACCGTCGATTTTGAGATTTACGGCAAAAACAAAACTCTGCTGAAGATACCTTGCGAGACGAGCGGGATCGTGGACGTTTGCTTTGAATTTTGCGTGCGGCTTCCTTTTGAAAACGCGCGACTTGGTTATGGCGAAAATTGCGCGGCGCTCAACTGTTTCTATCCCTCCCTTGCCGTCTTTGACGGAGAGTGGCGCGATGACGCCTATGAAAATATCGGCGATCCCTTCTTTTGCGAATGCTCGGATTTTTACGTCACACTGACTCTCGACTCGGATCTCGAAGTCGCGGCGTCGGGAGAGATTGTCTGCTCTCTGCCTTTTGAGAAGGACGGAAAAAGTTTGAAAACCGTTGAGATCTGCGCGGAAAAGATCAGAGATCTCGGCATTGTCGTCGGAAATTTTTTCTCTGTTTCTCAAACGCTCTCCATTGAAGGCGAAGATGTGGACGTATCATATTTTTATCTGTCCGACGAAGCCCCTCTTGAGACTCTCGAAAGAGCGGCGAGCGCCATCGAAACGTTTTCTCAAACTTTCGGCCCCTACCCCTACCCTTCGTTTTGCTTTGCGGAAGTCCCGCTCGACGGCGCGGGCGGAATGGAGTATGGCGCTTTTGCTACGATCTCTCCTTCTTCGCGCGAATATTTTTTGGACGCCGTGACGCACGAGATCGCGCATCAATGGTGGTACGGCGCCGTTGGCAACGATCAGAACAACAGCGCGTGGATGGACGAAGGATTGAGCGAATTTTGCACATATTTTTATTATCGCGTCACAGGGGACGACGAAAGTTTTTCGCGGGCGATTCGTGATATTTTTCTTTCCTACAACGATTTTTTGTCCGTTATGCGGCCCGTCGGATTCAACGCGGAAATGCAACGCCCGCTGAACTCCTATCTCTCAAACGGAGAGTATGTCGCCGTCAACTATCAAAAGGGTGCTCTGCTCTTCGACCACCTCTACAATCTTGTGGGCGAAAAAAAGTTTGTCGCCGCGCTCGGCGAATATTTCCGCGCGAATAAGTTTGCCGTCGCGACGCCTTCATCGCTCGCCGCCGCCTTCAAAACGCAGGGCTTCGACGTCTCCGCGATAATAACCTCCTGGATAAACAACAAGGATAAGTGACGAAATTGTGTCATTAAGGAGTAAATAGAACTGAGTTTAGGAAGAGAAACAGGCGAATGAGTGTGGGAAGCTCGGACATTTTCAATATCAAGGCTCCCTTTGTTTGCTCGCAAAAATGCACATTTTGCAAGCAAATAAGGGGAGCTGTCCGTGAAACAGACTGAGGGAATTGTCCAACTGTTTTTTTACTATGTCATCCTGAGCGTAGTCGAAGAATCCCCTTGTAATCAGCCCATAAAAACATTTCATATTTTTGCGGAGACCCTTAAGGGTCTGCCTTAACCTCAGACAGAGTTGCATAAAACAATCCCCTCAGGCGCCTGTGGCGCCAGCTCCCCTTATAATCACCCCAAAAATCGCTTTGCTATTTTTGGGACCCCATAAGGGGCGCCTTGACTTGGATAATGCGTGACTTAGAGCACAAGCACGCTCAGACAAGGGGATCCTTCGACAGGCTCAGGATGACAATGTTATTACACGGGGATTCTTCGACTACGCTCAGAATGACAGGAA
>CANQZE010000117.1 GCA_947628255.1 uncultured Clostridia bacterium
GCGGGGACCCCGTTTGCCGGGGCGGGCAAGACATTCACAGGATGTCTTGCTATTCCGCTCGTTCGAGTCCCTGAGAAGCAAAAAATATCCAGACCACGTGATGTGGTCTGGATATTTTTGGTGCATCCTCAGGGACTCGAACCCTGGACCCACTGATTAAGAGTCAGTTGCTCTACCAACTGAGCTAAGGATGCTTGTGGAGCGGGAGACGGGACTCGGACCCGCGACTTTCACCTTGGCAAGGTGACACTCTACCACTGAGTCACTCCCGCAAGCAAGTGATACTATATCAAATTTGTCGGCAAAAAGCAAGGGATTTTATATATATTTTTTGTTTTTTGCGGATTTTTCTGTTGTGAAGCGCCAAAGATACGTGGGCTAATAAACGCCGACGTCACCTTGTGTTGTACTCCTTCATAACGCGGTCGATGTTGCGTTTGTTTTCCTTGTCCTTGATGGCGGCGCGCTTGTCGTGGAGTTCCTTGCCGCGGCAAAGCCCAATCTCTATTTTTACGAGGGCGCCCTTGAAATAGACTTTGAGCGGGACAAGCGTATAGCCCTTTTGCTCCACCTTGCCGCGCAACTTGTTGATCTCGTAGCGGTTGAGGAGCAATTTGCGGGTGCGGCGCGGGTCGGGATTGAAATAGCTGCCCATCTTGTAAGGCGAAATGTGCGTCCCGATCAAAAACGCCTCGCCGTTTTTGATTATGACAAAACTGTCGCGCAGATTGCACGCGCCCTGTCTTATCGACTTGACCTCGCAACCCACGAGAACAATACCCGCCTCATATGTGTCCTCCACAAAATAATCGTGATAGGCTTTTTTGTTGGTGGCGACAATTTTGTCCATACGCTCATTATATCCTTTCGCGACCGCAAATGCAAGCCATAGTGCCGCTTCAGGCGCGATCGCGGCGCGGATTTTGTCTATCCGCGCGCATTTTGCATAAAAAAACGGCTCGACAAGCGAGCCGCGAACAAACAGTGCAACTCAATCCGCAATGCTGACGGCAAAACAGATGACCGCGCAGATCAATATGAACACAAACAGCGCGAAAGTGATCTTTTTGAGAACGCTCTCTTTGCCGCGCTCCTTGTTTTTGCCATAATATGTGTCCGTTGAACCCGCGATGACGCCAACGTCGTCATTGGTGCCTTTTTGCATCATTATCACAACGATGATCGCGATAGAAGCGATCACCATAAGAATGCCAAACGCCAACTTGACATTGGTGCGCACATTGTAGGCAATCTCCCCCAACAATGTTCCGAAATTTGATGTGATATAGCTCAACATTTGATTGAACCTCCGATAAGTACTTAACGATTTTATCATAGCGCCGTTATTTTTGCAAGCGTTTTTATACAAAAATATTTATTGACTTATCTGCCGCCGTCAAACCTCGGGTAGCACAATCCGACCGCTCGACATATACTGTTTGCACAAAGAGGATTGATATGGAAAATTTCAAATTTGCAAGCGACCTTCCCTATCCCGAAGTCGAAGCTCGGGAAAACCTGTCCGAAGCCAAGCTCCTGATGCCGAGCTATGCGGGGGCGGGCAGCGAACTGACGGCTATCCTCACATATAGCTTTCAGCAGTTTATATCGCCTGAGACGTCCGAACTCAGCCGCGCGCTGAGCGGCATAGCGAGATGCGAGATGCACCACTTCGAATTGCTTGGCAGAGCCATCTTCAAACTCGGCGGATATCCGATAATGGGGTCGCGCACATACCATAGCGGAAGTATGGTGAACTACACGCTTGACCCGCACAAATATCTGTCTCAGAACATCGCCGCCGAGGAGGCCGCCATAGTGGGCTATGAGCGCACCGTCCTCAACCTGCACAACGAGAGCGTCAAATTGCTCATCGAGCGGATCATCCTTGACGAGGAGTTGCACATAAACGTTTTCAAAGAACTGTTGAAATCTCTGTGATCGCAAAACAGATGTTTTACATATGCAAAAGCGGGCGTTAAACCCGCTTTTTGATAAATTCATATATTTTCGGAGTCGCCTCGAAAAGTTTATCGCAACAAAGCCTGTAGGCGTCTGTCCATTTGCCGTACGGATCGGGAATGTCCTCGCCAATGACGTCGCTCATCGAAAAGATCTTGCCCTCTTCCTCCGCAAACATCTCCTTGAGCGTTTCCGCCTGCCGCCTTGCCATTGCGATGACGACGTCCGCTTTGGACGCGAGCCGAGCGTCTATCTGCTTCGCTCTCGTTTGAGACAGAGTCACGCCCCTCTCTTCAAGCGCCGCGATTGCGAACCGCGACGTGACATCTCCTGTGGCTATACCCGCGCTATCCGCGTCGACGTCATCGAATCTGTCTTTCAACAGCGCCGCCGCCATAGGACTTCGGCAGGTGTTCCCGGCGCAAACGAAAAGCACGGTCATACGCGTTTCCCGCCCGCCGCTTTGAACACTCTGTTCATAACGGACGGAGCGATGTCCGCCCCGACAAGCTCCTCGATGATGATATATCCGTTTCTTTTTTCCGCGGTGTGGAGAGCCGCGTAAATATTTCGCGCATAATCCTCCGCAGTCGTTCCCAACGAGATAAATTCTCTGCCGCGCAAACTTTCGTGCCAGATCTCCCTTGCGACGACAACGGGGCGCTTGTCTTGAGCGCGCGCGACGTCATACGCCTTGATCGCGCGTTCGACATCGGGCGCCGTGACGGTCTCGACAGCGGGACAGTAGTGGGCATACTTCATCCCGGGCGCCTTTGCGACGCGGATGATCTTGCCCTGTTCGCTCACTTCTCCCAGCTCCTCTGCGAGCATATTTGCCGTGACATAGCCGGGGCGCAGGATGGTCGGCATATCCGTGGTCAGATCGAGAACGGTGCTTTCTATGCCCACTCTGCACGGGCCTCCGTCCATAATCAATTTTACGCTGTCGCCAAGATCCTCCTCGACGTGTTCGGCAAGCGTGGGCGAGATGTGTTTGGATCTGTTCGCGGACGGCGCCGCAAGCGGAAAACTGCCCGCTATGACCTTGCGCGCGTAGACGTTGTCGGGCATACGCACGCCGACGGTGTCCCCTCCCGCCGTGACGACGTCGGGGATTTTGTCGCTCTTTTTGAGGATGACAGTGAGAGGCCCCGGCATAAACTTCTCTGCCAGGGCGTAAAAAGCGGGCGGGATGTCGACTGCGATATCCTTCGCTTGATCGAGCGTCGCGATATGCACGATGAGGGGATTGTCCTGCGGCCTCCCCTTTGCGGCAAATATCTTTGCCACGGCGCGCGCGTCAAAAGCGTTCGCGCCCAAACCGTACACCGTCTCGGTGGGAAAAACGACAAGTTCCCCCGCCTTGACAAGTTCTATCGCGCGATCGACCGCAAGTTCAGCCTTGATGATGCGAGCCATTTCAAACGAGTCTATAGACGATGTACGTCGTGTCGTCTGTGGTGTTGCCCTCCACTCTTTCAAACACAAAGACGTTTGACGGAGAGCTTGACGGAGAATACAGCACGCTCTTGTCGAGCATCCTTGCGGGGATGATGACGCTGTCCTCATAGCGAGGATCGAAGTTTCTGATCCCGAATCTGTAATATGACTTGCCGCTCGAATCCTTGAATTCCTCTCTGAACATATAGCAACCGGACTTGTATATCGCGTTTGTGACGCTCGAGGACGAGTTGCTGTAGGCGATGTCGCTGAAAGGTTTGCCCGTGACCAAATTGCCTTCCTTCATAAACTCCGCCTCCCTGACTTCTTGCCCGTCCGGTCCGATGAGGCATAGATAGCGGGACGTGGCGCTCTCGCCGAGTTTCTTTTTGCCGTATCTTCTGCCTATCGTGTAAAGCCCGCGGAAGGATGAAAGCATATCGTACTCAAACGGCACGATGAGGTTGCCATAGCGATCGTAAGCGCCGTAGAGATAGCTTGACGAGCTGTCGCCGTCCGGCATTTGCGCGACCATAATGTTGGTGTTGAACTCCTGCCTTGTGATCTCGGAGCGATCGTTGTGTCCGACGAGGTTGCCCTTCTTGTCATAGAGGTTGACTTCGCTGGGTTGATACGGCACATAATACAAGCCGTCCACGCCGTACATCACAAGATCGTAAAACCCGACCGTGTCCTTTTTCTGATCCTTGATGGTGACGCCGTAATTGCCCGTGAGCGACATAACGATGTTCAGATCGTCGTCGATGATAAATTGATCGTACGCGCCGACTTTCTTTCCGCCCTCCTCATAGATGGTGAGGCCGAAGCTGACATATGTGTAG
>CANQZE010000118.1 GCA_947628255.1 uncultured Clostridia bacterium
AATATCTCGAGACGAAAGGCGCGCGCAATCCCAACCGCACCACATATACGATTGAGGATAGCGATATAACTCTCTCGGCCATTTCCGCAGACGGATACAACTTCCTCGGTTGGTTCGTAGGTGAGCAAAAGGTTGAGAAGATCGACGGCGGCAGTTTTGGCAAAAAGACCTTTACTGCTCATTGGTCTCTTATAAACTACAATATAACATACACCAACACAAAATCCGCGGAGAACAGCAACCTGACAAGCTACAACATTGAGACTCCGACGTTTGAGCTTACGGACATAGAGGTTGACGGATACGATTTTGACGGTTGGTATGACGAAACGGGAAAGCCTATAGATAAAATCGAAGTCGGAAGCACGGGACATCGCACAATTGAAGCGCGTTGGACGGCGATAGTTTACGACATCGAATATCTCGAGACGAAAGGCGCGCGCAATCCCAACCGCACGACATATACGATTGAGGATAGCGATATAACTCTCTCGGCCATTTCAGCAGATGGCTATAACTTCCTTGGTTGGTTCGTAGGTGAGCAAAAGGTTGAGAAGATCGACGGCGGCAGTTTTGGCAAAAAGACTTTCACCGCGCGTTGGCAAACGATCGAATATGCCTTGCATCTCGAATATGACGAAAACGTGTTCAGATATGCGAACGGCGAATCAAATCCCGCAAGTTTCAACATAGAAAGCGATTTTGAGTTGAAGGGGCTGGAGGCGTACGCGGTCGGCTATCATTTCCTCGGTTGGTTCACGGAGAAGAACAACGGCGACGGCGAGCAGATCACCGCTATCGAGCCGGGTAGGCACGAGGATCTCACGCTTTATGCGCACTATGGGCTTGAGGAATACACGATAACCTATCACAACGTTGATGGCATTGTGAACACCAACGCCACGACCTACACGGTTTTGAGCGAGGAATTCACCATTCACGATGTGGCCAAAACGGGCTACCATTTTGACGGTTGGTTCAGCGACTCGGATTGCCTCGCCGAAGCGGACACGACGATAGAGACGGGCAGCTATGGCAATTTGAACTTTTATGCGAAGTGGACGCCGATTGATTATACGCTTACGTTCCAACTCGCGGGCGGTCACTATGAAGATGGCGAGAGCAACAAAGAGTTTTACACCATCGAGGACAGCTTTACGTTTGTCGAGCCGAAATATGAGGGCTATCGTTTTGACGGATGGTTTACACTTGCAGACGGCGGCGACAGGCAGACGGGAATAGAGGAAGGCACAACAGGCAACAAGACGTTCTATGCGCATTGGACGCGCATAACGACATTGCATTTCGACAGCAATGACGGCAGTTCTGTTGAAGATATGCTTGTACCGGCGGGCGATGAAATTTCCGCTCCGCAAGCGCCTACTCGCGATTATTATACATTTGCATATTGGTGCAGCGACGAGGCGTGCGAGCATGAGTTCACATTTGACAAGATGCCCGAAAACGATCAGACGCTATATGCCAAGTGGACGCCCATAGAGTACACCATCCACTATGAGCTTTATGGCGGCGACAACAACGAGGGCAACCCCGAAACTTACAATGTCGAGAGCCATGTGACGCTTTTGCAACCTACAAAGACAGGATACACGTTCAACGCATGGTTCAAAAACGCGCAATTTACAGGCGAGACAGTAGATGAAATACCCGTCGGTTCACATGATGAGATAACATTGTATGCGAGTTTCACAATCAATCAGTACACGATGAGTTTTAACACACATGAGGGTACGACGATAGACGACATCACGCAAAACTATGACACGCTCATCACGCCTCCGGGCAACCCTGCAAAATTGGGCTATAGCTTTGCGGGCTGGTACAAAGACGCGGGATATCAAGAAGAATATACAATAGGAAGGATGCCCGCCGAAAACCTCACTTTGCATGCGAAGTGGGAGCTTGTGGAGTATGATATCCACTACAACCTCGATAATGGCGATAACAACGAACTCAATCCCGAGACCTACAACATCGAGTCAAATGGTGTGACTTTGCATGATCCCTCTAAGAACGGCTATACGTTCAAGGGCTGGTATTCGGACAGCAAAATGGAAACTCAAATCGAGTCCATTCCTGCAGACAGCTATGGCGTCAAGGAAGTGTACGCCAAGTGGGAAGTTGTTGAATATCAGATCAACTATGTCGTTCCCGACGGCACGATCAATAATAATATTACTATATATACAGTAGAAACAGATATAACCATATTAGAAGAAGGCGAGCTTCTCGGTCACAAGTTTGAAGGCTGGTTCAGAGATTCTTCTTATGAGACGCAAGTGACTCAAATAGGCGGCGGCGAGACGGGCGAACTCACGCTGTACGGCAAATTCACGCCGAATGAGTATACTATTTGGCTGGACGGAAATGAGGAAGGCACCGCGACCGTATCCTTCAACACGATGGGCGGCAACGAAAGCTATTCCGAGCAACACATCACCGAACAACAAGGCCTTGAATATCCCGGCAATCCCACAAAAGACGGCTTCCTGTTTGGCGGTTGGTATGCAAATCGTGAATGCGAAGGCACGCCGTATGATTTCACCGCGCAGGTCGGCGGCAACGTCACGCTCTATGCCAAGTGGATTTCCTATGGCGAGGCAAACACCATAAACGTGGGCGGAACTGCCACCGTCAAGTTGAACGGCAAGACAGACATAATATACAGATTTGTGCCTGTGGTTTCGGGCAACATTTCGATTACCACGCAGGGCGACATTGATACGTTTGGCACACTTTATCTCGGCGAGAGACAGCTCAAGCAAAACGACGATGACGGCGACAAAGATAATTTCCTCATCGTCTACAACGTGACGGCGGGGCAGTTGTATGAGATAAGAGTGCGCGCGTTCAGCGCTTCTGCCGACGGCGAAGTGATATTGAGCGTGAGTGGCAATACGACAGTACCCGCGGGCGGACGTACGCTTGCCAAGTTTGACAGCAAGACGGTCACATTTGGCGAAAGCTTTGATTTGCCCGTGCGCACGGGCGAAGACCTGCAAAAATTCCTTGGCTGGCAGGACGCGAACGGTGTGCTTTATGCTGACGAACATGGCAATAGCGTTAGAACTTGGGACAAGGGCGAGGATACCGTGCTTTATTCCAAGTGGGAGAAGATGGAGTACACCGTCACGTTCAACACGGCGGGCGGCACAAATGTCAATGAAACAAACTCCATTAAACTCGAATATGGCGCGAGGCTTGATCTCAACCTGTATGTGACGTCAAGAGCGAACTATTCCTTCCTCGGTTGGTTTGAAAGCACAAGCACAAGCAGTCCGTATGACGCGTCTACAATGCCCGACCACAACATTGAGCTTTTTGCAAGGTGGACAAGCTACGGTCTCGGCACTATAAAATACGACACCGACAAACTTGCGATAAGCGTGCACGATACGCTCAATGCGGAATTGTTCAGCGCGCTCTGCGTGGACACAAACGGCGAGTTTGCCGACATAACTGTCACGATAAGCGGCGCGCTTGAGGCAGGCACAACCGTGACGGCGCGTATCACCGCAAGCAAGAACGGCAAGACCAAAATGCAAAACATTGAAGGCGTCAAGGTCTATGGCGATCCTACAATCACCGTGGACAATGCGGACAAGGATTACATCAATCCCGACGAGTTTACAGCACGTGCTTGGGGCGCAAGCGGCGAGGATACGTTTGGACAACCCACGACCATCAACGTCCGTCTTGACGGAGAGCATGAATATGGCGAGGTCGTGACTGTTGTCGTCGAGTCCATCGACCCTGTGGGCAACATAACCTCTCAAAACATCGAGAACGTCAAATATTACGGCGCGCCCGTCATCACTTACAACGAGGACAAACACGAGATAGGCGTAGAAAATGAGCTGAATGCCGAATTGTTTGAAGCGACGGCGCAGGACAGCTTTGGCGAAACGCTTGAAGTCACGGTCACGCGTTACAGCGGCAACATCACGGCAGGACGGTCTGTCACACTACGCATAAGCGCGACGGACAGCAAGGGCAATGTCACCAATATTGACGTTGTGTGCGCTGTGTACGCTTTGCCCACTATTTCCTCCGCGAGCAAGCTCGAGTTCCGCGAGGACGACGTCATTGAGGTCGACTCTTTGGTGATCTTTGCAACGGACACTTACGG
>CANQZE010000119.1 GCA_947628255.1 uncultured Clostridia bacterium
TAATTCGGTAATTGTGTATTTGTGCGCCGTGTCGTCCCAAGTACCGGTTATGCCCGCCGATGTCAGCCTCGTATATGTGCACGTAGCTGTTACGTCCGTATGCCCGTAATAGACTTGCACCGTTGTCGCGACGGACAGCGGGGAAGTATATGCTCCGGCATAGTCTGTAGGTATGCCTTCGTACTCATTGTCCAGTATGATTGTAAGGTTTGTGGACTTGCGCGCCTCTTCAAGCGCAGTGTTTGCAACGGAATCATCTGTGTACTTGTTGCGCTTTTGCCAGTCACTTGGCTCGTATGCTCCGGACTTCCTTGTGATAACGCATGTCATTATGTCCGCAGTAGCAGAATCGAACCATAAGTCGCCTGAGAAGTATGGTGTTTGAGGTTGCTCAATAAATATTTGAGCCTTGCCGTCGATTCGGTCAAATACCTCTTCAGGCGGCATAGACTTTGTTTCCTCCCAGCCAGAGCCGTCATAGATATATGTCTGCTGGCTGTCGGTGTCGTACCACAAGTCGCCGACGTGTTCCTGCTTTTCTTCCGGAGTTGACCACGCATTTGCGGGGTCTTCAGACTGATACCACGTTTCGGCTTTCTTATCGGCCTGCTCTCTGAGCGATGCAATATCCGTGTTGTACGTCTCTTCGATAAACTGTGTAAGCGCCGAGTCGTCAGTGTACTTATTCAGTTTTTGCCAGTCATCGGGCGAAAACTTTTCATCCGCAGATTTAGCGGTTACGCACGTCTTTATGTCATCGCCGTCCGTCCATTGGTCGCCCTCATCATAAGGCGGCGTCGGCGTCGTGAGAAAATTGCGGCGCTTGCCGTCTGCCGTGTCCTGCGCCTTTTCCGCCGTTTGGAGTGCCTTGACGATATCCGTATCCTGTATCGGCTGCCATTTCCAATTGTCGCCGTCCTTGAAAAAGCGGTATGCGTACCCGGTCGATTTGTCGTAAAACAAATCGCCCTCGTGCTTTTGCAGCTCCGTTTCAGTCGTCCACTCCGACGCGGGCATATTTTCAAGCGTTGGCGTGTAGTTGTAATAATGTGATTCGATCGCGCCGTCTATCTGCGCCTGTAAATTATCAATGCTCGATGCGACCGTTTTTGCATAGTCTATAAGCTCGCCGTCGGTGTAGCTCTTGCTTTCTGCGAGCGTGTCCGCGAGCGCCTGCGTCGCCGACTTGCTCCCTATGCGTACACTGTCGCCGGAAATAATCACTTCGCCCGTCTCAACATTGACCGAGAAAACGACGTTCCCCTCGCCATCACGCGCCACAATTGAGCCGGAATTGATATAATCGGCGTCGATACCCTCCGCATAAAGTAAGCGCGTTATCATCTCACCCGTAACGGTAAAACCGTAAGGGTAAGATTTGCCGCCGTCTGTAGAAATCCCGAACGCCTCCGAGGTGAGTTTCCACACGATGTCACTTTCGTCGAGCGTTGGCTTGTTGTGCATATAATATATGCTCGATTTGTCCGACTGCATCTCGACTGTGATGTAAAGTCCTGACGAATCGGAGAGACGCCCCGCAAGCTCTTGTATCGCCGCCTCGCGTGCCGTACGCTCGGTTGCAACGAGCTTTCGCGCCTCCACTATTGCGCCGGACGCAAGGGAAGAGAATCGGCTCGAATTGCGCACCGCCGATTCAAGGCTGCACGATAATGTAGTTATGCCGAAGAACGTGAAATTGACGTCGGTAATTATTGACCTATACGTGCGCCCCTTGCGGTCGGTGATACGTGCCGCGTCCATGAATTCCGCGAGCGGATATGCGGGAGTATCGCCCTCGAATTTGCGGAGCTGCGCGCCGACTATGCGCTCGCCTATTAGGTCGACCGCCGTCTGCTCGTGCCCCGCAAAGAGCGGATTGTCAAGCGTGAGGACATATCCGCTCGCACCACTTATATATGTCCGCTCGTCCTGCCCGTCTTTGACGGTCGTCTGTACGCCCGTAATCGTGATATCGTTAGTGTCGGCATTAAGGTTGACCCATTCGCGGAGCTCGTGAGCAGGTGCGTCCTCGCTGAAATCATACGTCAATATCTCGCACTGTCCCGCACGATTGATACGCGCGTTCCCGCCCGCAAGCATCGCGATATATCCGAGCATTTCACGGCACGTATAATCGCCGTCCGGCACGGCGTCAACGATATACGACGCATTCGCGAATTCGCTTGTTGCGTAAGCAATGCCGCACGTCATGCAGATATCCCGGAACATATCGCCGAGCGTTGCAGGGAACGGCAGCTTTGTCGTATACGGCACGTCTGCGCGCCACATCTCATCACGCGCGGATATAGTCACCGTCTCGCCATATGTTTCCGGCTCTGTGACGGTGAATCTGCCGAGCGCGATTGTCTCGGTCTTATTGTCCGATATCGCATATGTAAGCGACAGCTTAATCATCGCGCCGAAAAAGTCGACGTCCGCGTATTGCTCATCGTTGTTGAGCAGTTCTATCGTAATCGAGCGGGATATCGCCTCGCCAAGCGGCAGGGAAGACGCACCCGCCGCGTCGGTGTAGGTGTTGCCGCCGACCGTAAACTCCGAATCGCCGAGCGTTAAGCTGTCGCCGTTCGTGAGCGTCATTTCCGCGTGACAATGGAAATCCCGTGATTCAAGCATCCGCAACTTGAAAGCATTAGATACGTTTATCATATAGGATTTACCCCCGTCATCTGAAATGACAAGCTGTCGAACGTCTCCGACGCTGTATTAAGCCGCTTTATCGACAGGTTCCCGCGTCCGACGTAGAATTTATCGTCACGCCATGCGCCGTAATACGGCGAGTAATAATGCAGCGTGAACGGCTGCCCCTTGGCGATAAATTGTAAAATGCGTTTCATGTCCATCTCTGACACGTGAGATGCTGTATATGACAGCGCCTCGACCGTAAACATAGACGTCGCGTGAAGTACGCCGTCTTGTGTGCGCGTCGTGTCCTCTGTGTACGTCGTTTCGAAGTCGTAGCCGAGCCCTTCGTCGGGCTGGCGTATCACGACGCCGTTTATTTTGATATATTCCTGCGCCATGATAACACCTCCTTATGCGAGCGCAAACGGATTCTTTCCCGTCGCCGATTGCCGCAGTTTTGCCTCGGTGATGACTTCATCAAAAACGACGCGCCGCCCGATTTGCGCCGTAAAGCGGTAGACGTTCTCGCCTCCGCCGCTTTCGCCGCCTCTCTCCGCGAGCACTTGACGCACCGCATCTTTTATCGTTTCAAGCGGTGCCTCAATGTTTGTGCCGTGCCGCTGGTCGCCGAGCACGGCCGTAAACGGCGCGTTCGGGGGAATAACTGCGCCTTTGGCAAGATAAGGAATAGTCGGAATATCGGCAGGCATAGAAAAACTCCAGTCTTGCCCAAACAAACTTCCGAGAGCCCCTGCTATGCCTCCGATGCCGTCTACTATTCCTTTTATTACGGTGTATATTCCCGACCATAGCAAGTTTATAGCACCAATCACTAAGTTAATTACGCCCTTTATAACTTCCCATAAGCCATTTACCACGCTCAAAATAACGTTTTTGAGCCCGTCCATAGCCTTGTTTAAATCTCCGGTAAAAACGCCTTTTATAAAATCTATTAAGCCCGACAAAACACCTTTTATTGCGTCCCACACGCCTTGTATAACGCCGAAAAATCCTTTTACTACGCCCTCAAAATATCCGAAATTCTTCTTCCAATCAGTGGAAAATACCCTTTGCAGCCAACCGTCAAACGAATCAAAAATGCCGAGTATAAAGTCAAATATTGCAAAAAGTCCGTCTCTTAATCCTTCACCAGCCGCTTGCAGCCCTGCAAAAGCTCTGTCCCAATCTCCCGAAAATACGCCTATTAAAAAATCAAGTATTCCTCCAAATGCGTCCAAAACGTCAAGCGCCACTTCAGCAATTGCGTCTCCAAAAGGTACGAGGACATTTTCCCACAGCCATGTAAACAGGGGCTGTAGTTTTTCCAATACAATACTTATAAATTCAAATGCTTTTCCTAAATCGTCGACAATGACAGGAAGAGCTTCCTCAATTGTCCAAGTGCCAAAAGGCAAAAGAACGTTTTCATAAGCCCATAATAGTTTTTCAGATATAAGCGATACAAGTGGTTCTAATTTTATTGCAAGACTGCCGATTGCATTTA
>CANQZE010000120.1 GCA_947628255.1 uncultured Clostridia bacterium
CGGGCGCACGCCCAATCCCGACGTGCTCTGCAACCGCGAGATCAAATTCGGACCCTTTGCCGACTTCGCGCGTCAAATGGGAGCGGACCTTGTCGCGACGGGTCACTATTGCGCTATAAGCCACGAGGGCGGCGCTCACACGCTTCTTCGCGCGGCGGACGACAACAAGGATCAGACCTATTTTCTCAATCAAGTGCGCCCCGAGCAGTTGCGCGACGTCATCTTTCCCCTCGGAGAACTGAAAAAACCCGAAGTGCGCGCGCTCGCGGAAAAATTCAATATACCCGTCGCAAAAAAGAAGGACAGCACGGGCATTTGCTTCATCGGAGAGCGCAACTTCCGCAAATTTCTCTCCCAATACATACCTATGAAAGAGGGGGACATCGTCACGCAGGACGGCAAAAAGGTGGGCGTACACACCGGCGTGTTTTTCTACACCATAGGCCAGCGGCGCGGCCTCGGCATAGGCGGAAGCGCGGACGGCAACGGCGAACGTTGGTTTGTGCTGGACAAGGACGTCGCGAACAATAGACTCATCGTGTCTCAAGGCGAAGACAGCGTCCTCTACAAAAACGCGCTTGTCACCGAAGGTTTCAATTTTATAACTCCGCCTCCCGCGAGATCGTTCCCCTGCCTTGCTCGCATAAAGCATCGCGGCGCGCTCGAACCCGCCGAGGCGACTCTCGACGACGGAGGAAATGTGACCGTCACGTTTGAAAACAAAGTGCGCGCGATCACGCCCGGGCAGTACGCCGTCCTCTACATCGACCGCGTTTGCCTCGGCGGCGGCGTGATATCACGCTCATTCGACGCGTGACCCGCCCTAGCAATATCTAAAGACGAAAAATGAAATAAACGCCGCATATGGCAATAAAAAATGCCCGAAACTTCGGGCAATTTTTTATAATTTTTCTACGGCCTATACGCCTTCAGATATAATCGCAGACAAAATAGATGAGCGCATTGCCGTCCATCTTTGCGTTGTCAAGCGCCAACTGCAACATATCTCTTTGGAGGCTTTCGCTTTTGAGTGTATCTTCCATAAAATCAGTTGCAGCTTCTTCGCTGCCGTCGCAACACTTGACGAGGTAGTCTCTCACTATCCTCTGCTCTTCCTCCGTAAGAATTATCTCCGGCATATGTCAGTCCTGCGAATAGAGGTGGCAAGCGACAAAGTGTCCGCCGCCGTAATCCTTGAATTTGGGTTCCACTTCGGAGCAGACGTCCATACACTTGCTGCAACGCGTGTGGAACTTGCAACCCTTCGGCGGATGCGCGGGAGACGGAATGTCTCCCTGCAAAATTATGCGCTTGATCTTGGTGTCGGGATCGGGGATCGGGACAGCCGAGAAGAGTGCCTGCGTGTAGGGGTGCATCGGGTTTGAAAACAGGTCCTTTTTGGAGCCGAACTCCACCATATTGCCGAGATACATCACGCCGACTTCGTCCGAGATGTGTTCGACGACGGAAAGATCGTGCGAGATGAACATATACGCGAGGTTGTCCGAAGCCTGCAAATCCTCAAACAGATTGATGACCTGCGCCTGTATTGACACGTCGAGCGCGCTCACAGGCTCGTCGCAAATGACGAGTTTTGGTTTGAGAGCGAGCGCTTTCGCGATGCAGATACGTTGCCTCTGTCCTCCCGAAAACTCGTGCGGATATCTCTCGAAATAGTGCGGTTGCAGACCGCATTTGAGCATAATGTCCACAACGTAATCTTTGTAGTCCTCTTTGGGGACGATCTTGTGCGTCTTGACCGCCTCGCCAACGATCTCGCCGACGGTGAGCCTCGGAGAAAGCGACGCGTACGGATCCTGAAAGATCATCTGGAAATGCGGGCGCATACGCCTGAGTTCCTCGCCTTTGAGCTTTTCGATGTGCTTCCCTTCGAAGATTATTTGACCGTCCGTGGGTTCATACAGCCTCAAGATCGTCCTGCCGAGCGTCGTCTTGCCGCAACCCGACTCGCCAACTATGCCTATCGTCTTGCCCTGTCTGAGTTGGAATGAGACGCCGTCGACCGCTTTCAGATAGACGTTTTTGCGCTTGTCGATGGAAGTCTTGATGGGGAACCACTCCTTGAGGTCGACAACTTGAAGCAAGGGGACGTCCTCGTGAGGTTGTTCGTCCTCTTTTTGATCGCTTGCGCCGACAATGTCGCTCGCGGCGATCTCGCTCTTGCCTTCGGCGTCGCAGGGAGTCACGTACGCGGGCGCTTCTCCCGCGTCTTTCGGCTCCGCGTTCCTTTCGCACTTGCTGTCGTCGGACGCCTTGACCTGCTCGTTGGAGTTCTCTTCCGCCGATGTTACGCTCTCATTGTTGTCACAATCGACCGTTTTTGGTGCCTTTTTGGGAGTTTTAACAGGCTTTTGAGTCAATTTCTCCTCTTCCGCTTGAGCGTCCTGAGGCGCTTGTGCCGAGGACAATATGTTTTCTTCGGCATTTATCTCATTTATCTGCTTCTTCATTTTGACGCTCCTTGAGAATATCTTTATAGCGGTGGCAGGCGACGAAGTGCGTGGGAGACACCTGAACCATCTCGGGATAGGGATTGTTGCAAGCGGCGCACTTCATATTGCACCTGTCTTTGAAATAGCACGTGGACGGCATATTGATCGGGTTGGGAACGTTGCCGGGAATGCTGTACAGCCTGTCCACCTCTTTGCCGACGACGGGCTTGCTCTTTTGAAGCCCTATCGTGTACGGATGCAGAGGATTTTTGAAGATCTCGCGCACAGTTCCCTTTTCGACGACTCTGCCCGCATACATAACCACGACGTAGTCGACCATCTCGGCGATGACGCCGAGGTCGTGCGTGATGAGCATTATACTGCCGCTGATCTTATCCTTGACCTCCCTGAGCAGGTCGAGAATCTGCGCCTGTATTGTGACGTCGAGCGCCGTCGTCGGTTCGTCCGCGATGATGAGCTTGGGGTTGCAGCACAGCGCCATTGCGATCATAACGCGCTGACGCATACCGCCCGACAGCTGGTGCGGATAGGATTTGTAGACGTGTTCGGGCATCGCGATGCCAACAAGGTTGAGCATCTCGAGACTGCGCTTTTTTGCGTCCTCTTTGTCCGCGCCGTTGACGTGCAGGAGGGTGACCTCGTCAAGCTGATATCCTATCGTAAAGACGGGATTGAGGCTTGTCATCGGCTCTTGGAAGATCATCGCGATTTCCCTGCCGCGGATGCTGTACATATCTTTCGCGGGCATTTTGGCGATGTCGAAAACTTCATCGTGTTCGTCAAAGATCGTGCGTTCTTTGGGTTTACCCTGCCTTTGATACGCCTGCTCCAACACGGGAGAGCCGTCCTCTTTGAGGATTTGTTTGCCCTCGCCGTCAAGCGCGGGGATGAGCAAGGGCTTTTTCACTTTTTTGAAGGTAGGATTGCCTTTTTCGTCCAACACGGGGCGCTTTTTAGACTCTCCGTTTTCGTCAAGCACGGGATTTCCGTCGTCGTCAAGCACGTCCTCTTCGACGGGGATCTGCTCGCTTACAAAGCGAAGTTTCCCTTTGCCGCGCCTCGCCTGTCGCAAGATCGGTTCGCCGTTTTCGTCCTTGACGATATTGCCGTCGGAGTCCACGATCTCCTCCATCACAGGCTCTTTTCCGACGGGAGTGCGCACTGTCGAGCAGAAGCGGATGCTGCCCTCGACGATCTGCCCCATAGGACCTTGCACAAGTTGCATAAGCGAGAGGCTCGTGACGGATTTGCCGCAGCCCGATTCGCCCACGACGCCGACGGTCGAACCCTTCGGGATGTCAAAGGAAACGCCGTTGACCGCCTTCACTGTGCCGTTGTCCGTGAAGAAATAGGTGTGAAGATTCTCAAACTCGACGATATTTTTCGGATCGCGCATCTCGGTGACATAGTCGGAATGCGTGTACGACGCGCGCTTTTTTTGCAATTCCTTGATCTTCTGCGCGTTTTGCTTTGCGATCTCGCGGGACTCTTTTGCGGAGATATAATGGCTGTTTTTCTGTTCGCTCATAGTTTACCTCCTTGCCTTGGGATCGAAAGCGTCTCTCAGGCCGTCGCCCACAAAGTTGAATCCAAGCACTGCGAGGACGATCAGCACACCGGGGGTTATCCAAAGGTTCGGATAATTGGTGAGTACGAGGTTGTTGGT
>CANQZE010000121.1 GCA_947628255.1 uncultured Clostridia bacterium
GGTCGAGCGTGAACGGGACGCCCTGCGCCGTGAGCAGCGCTTGAAGCGCCTCGAAATGCGCGCGGCAATCCTCGCAAAGGAAGTCCGTGATCTTTGGCGCGCCCGCGACGATACGTTTACAGCCCTCCTCTTTGCAGTCCAAAATGCGAAGCGGATTTTTGTCGAAGCGTTCGCGGCAGGTGGAACACATATGTTCGAGGTTGTCGCCTATGTAGCTCTTGAGCGCGGCGTTGAATTTTGCGCGGCAATCCGCACAGCCGATGCTGTTGAGGTTGAGTTCGAGGCTGTCGAGTCCCACCTCTTTCAAAAACGCATACGCGAGGGATATGACCTCCGCGTCCGCCGCCGCCGAGTCGCTGCCGTAACACTCCACTCCGAATTGATGGTGTTCTCTCAGCCTACCGTTTTGGGGGCGCTCATATCTGAACACTGAAGCAATGTAGTACGCTTTCATTGGTAACACGCCCTGTTGCAAGCCGTTCTCCACAAAACAGCGCGCTACGCCCGCCGTGCCTTCGGGACGCAAAGTTATGCTTCTGCCGCCCTTGTCAAGGAAGGTGTACATCTCCTTGTTTACGATGTCGGTCGTCTCTCCGACGCCTCTCAAAAACAGCTCGGTATGCTCGAAACTCGGCGTGCGGATCTCCTTGAATCCGAACCTTGCGGCGATATCGCGCGCCGCGTTTTCCACATAGTGCCATTTGTATGCTTCATCGGGCAACATATCCTTTGTGCCCTTCGGAATGTTGATCATAGTCTCCTCGCCTTGCGGCAAATCGTCTTGCCGCGCCGATCTCACATTGTTTGTCAGATGATATACTTCCTCAGATTGCTCTCCTTGAGCGTGGAAGCCAGATGCTGTTCGACATACTCTTTGTCGATGACGATGTTCTTCTCCGTGTTGTCGTCCGCCTCGTACAGCACGTCCTTGAGCAACGCTTCGATGACGGCGTGCAGTCTGCGCGCGCCGAGGTTTTCGCTTGTCTCGTTCTGTTCGAAGGAGACGGCGGCAATCTCGTCTATAGCCTCGGGTGTGAATTCCAAAGATACGCCGTCGACTTTGAGCAACTCTCTGTATTGCTTGATCACCGCGTTGTCGGGTTCCGTCAAGATCTTGACGAAATCGTCCTTTGTGAGGTTGTCAAGCTCGACGCGGATGGGGAAGCGCCCCTGTAGTTCGGGAATGAGATCTTCCATCCTCGCCATATGGAAAGCGCCCGCAGCAATAAACAGAATGAAATCCGTGCGTATCGCGCCGTATTTTGTCTGAACCGTGCTTCCCTCGACGATGGGCAGGATGTCGCGCTGTACGCCCTCTCTGGAGACGTCGTGACCGCCCTCGTGCATACCGCCGGTGTTCGCGGCGATCTTGTCGATCTCGTCAAGGAACACGACGCCGTCCTGTTCCGCTCTGACAAGCGCTTCCTGCACGATGGAATCCTGATCGACCAACCTTTCGGATTCCATTGCGATGATGTCCTCTTTTGCCTGCTTTACGGTGATCTTGCGGCGCTTGACGGGCTGTTTCATTCCGCCCATCATCTGACCGAAGATGTTCCCGATGTTGATCGAGTCGCCGGGATTGTTGCCGACTTGGATCTGCATAGGCTTGGGCTGTTGACGGATTTCCATCTCGACGATGAGGCTGTCGAGGTGTCCCGCTCTGAGTTCGCTTCGGAGTTCCTCTTTGAGAACCTCGTCGCTCTTGTCCTCGGTGCCGCTCCCGTTTTTGCGGATTGGCAACAGGATGTCGACGAGCTTGTTCTCGGCGATCTCGGTCGCCCTTGGCAACACTTCCTTGAATTTTTGATCGCGACTTCGACAAGGTCGCGGATTATGCTCTCGACGTCTCTTCCGACATATCCGACTTCCGTGAATTTTGTCGCTTCGACTTTGACGAAAGGCGCTTTGACGACCTTCGCCAACCTTCTTGCGATCTCCGTCTTACCCACGCCTGTGGGGCCCTTCATAATGATGTTTTTGGGAGTGATCTCCTCTCTCATCTCCTCGGAGAGCTTACTGCGGCGATAGCGGTTTCTGAGCGCAATCGCAACGGCGACTTTGGCGTCGTGTTGACCGATGATATATCTGTCAAGTTCCGCGACGATTTGTTTTGGCGTCAAAATATTGTTTTCCATAATTCACCTCACACGGTTTCCACAGTTATGTGATCGTTTGTGTAAATGCAGATCTCGCTTGCGATCTTGAGCGCGCGCGTGGCGATCTCCTTTGCGTCGAGATCCGTCGCGCTTGCAAGCGCTCTCGCCGCGGCAAGGGCGTAATTTCCGCCGCTGCCTATCGCGCAAATGCCGTTTTCGGGTTCGATGACTTCGCCCGTCCCCGAGATCACAAACATCGAAGTCTGATCGGCGGCGATCATCAGCGCTTCGAGCTTTCTGCCGCCCTTGTCCATACGCCAAAGCTCCGCCAACTCTACGGCGGCGCGCATAAGATTGCCGCTGTATTTTTGCAACATCGCCTCAAACTTTTCAGACAGCGCGAACGCGTCCGAAACGGAGCCTGCAAACCCGATGACGACTTTGTCGCCGTAGATGCGCTTGACCTTGACGGCGTTGCCCTTCATAATGACGCTCTCGCCCATAGTGACCTGTCCGTCGCCCGCGATCGCCGTCATACCTCCGCGCTTGACCGCGCAGATCGTAGTTCCGCGAAATTCCATATTTACCTCACTTTGATTATCGCCCGTCTTGGGCAGATATCCGCTTGTTTTTATATTTTTGTCGCAAACTTTTTTGTCGGAGACTATTTTCCCTCTCTTTTTAAGTTTGCGTTTTGCCAATTTTTCATTGCCTCGACGGCGCGATCGTGATACGCCTGCTTTCTCGCCTTTTTGTCGCGTATGCCGCTTATCGAAGGCAATATGCCAAGATTTGCGTTCATCGGCTTGAAATCCTCCGCGCATCCCGAGACATACGCGCAAAGCGCGCCCGTCACAGTCACGTCGCTCGGCACGGTATACTCTCTGCCGTCCAGCTCCGCCGCCATAGCCTGCCCCGCGATCATTCCGCTCATTATGCTCTCCACATATCCCTCGACGCCGCTGAGTTGCCCCGCGATGTACAGCGGAGAGGCGGAAACCCTCACTCTGAATCTCTCGTTCAAAAATCCGGGAGAATTTATGTAGGTGTTGCGGTGCATAACTCCGTATCTCAAAAACTCCGCGTCGTGCAGCGCAGGTATCATCCCAAAAACGCGCTTTTGCTCGCCGTAAGTCAGATTGGTTTGAAATCCGACAAGGTTGTAGCAATCGCCGGCGACGTTTTCGCGGCGCAGTTGCACGACCGCATACGCCTTTGCACCCGTGGCGGGATCTCTGAGTCCCACGGGTTTGAGCGGCCCGAATCTGATCGTATCGCTGCCGCGCTTCGCCATCTCCTCGATGGGCATACATCCTTCGAAAAGTTCCCTCCTCTCGAAGTCGTGCAACACAACGGTCTCGGCGCCGACAAGCGCGTTGAAAAACGCCTCGTATTCCGCTCTCTGCATCGGCAGATTGAGATAATCGTCGCCGCCCTTGCCGTATCTTCCTCCGAAATACGCCTTTGACATATCCACGCTCGCCGCGCTCACGATTGGGGCGATCGCGTCATAAAAATACAACCTGTCCTTCCCCGTGAGCTTGCCCAGAGCGTCCGCCATTGTCGGGGACGTCAACGGACCTGTTGCGACGACAGTGGGAGTCTCGTCGTCCAAAGCGAGCGCCTCTTCGCGGACCAGCTCGAAATTTGCATAGCTTGTGAGAGCCTCCTCGACCGCCGCCGAAAAAGCGTCTCTGTCCACGGCAAGCGCGCTTCCCGAAGGGACGCGGCAACTCTCCGCGATGGGGATAAGCCTGCATCCCATCATCTTGAGTTCCTCTTTGAGGACGCCCGACGCGGTTGTAGGCTCTTCGGATTTGAGCGAGTTGGAGCAGACAAGCTCCGCAAGGCGCGCGGTCGAATGCGCTCCCGTACTCTTTTTCGGGCGCATTTCAAGCATTCTGACGCCGAATCCGCGCTCCAGCAATTGCAGCGCGCACTCAGATCCCGCCAAACCTCCGCCTATGACCGTGACCGT
>CANQZE010000122.1 GCA_947628255.1 uncultured Clostridia bacterium
TATGACGTGATTCTTTTTGATCTGGACGGAACGCTTGTTGACAGCAAGCGCGGTATCTTCCATTGCATAAGATATGCGCTGGACTCAAAGGGCATAGAATGCCCCGATGAGACGATGAGCAAGATGATCGGCCCGCCATTCAGAGTCTCGATGAAGGAGTTTTTGGGGCTGGATATGCCGCTTATCGAGCAGTTGATCACGCTGTATCGCGGGCTGTACGAGACGGACGGCTGGAAGGAGTGCGACGTGTATCCCGGCATATTCGACGCGCTTTCCACGCTTGTCGCGGCGGGCAAGCGACTTGCCGTCGCTACCTCAAAACCTATGAAGTTCACGTCTCTGATGATCAACGGACTCGGGCTTTCAAAATATTTCGAGTTTGTCGGCGGAGCGAGCAGCGATCTCTCCCGCGAAGCAAAAAAAGATATCATCGAACTGTGCTTGGACGAGATGAAGATCGAGGACAAAAGCAAGGTTCTTATGGTTGGGGACAGGCTGTATGACATCGTCGGCGCACGCGAAGCGGGCGTGGATGTGTGCGGCGTGCTGTGGGGATACGGCAGTCTCGAAGAGATGCTCAAGTACGCGCCCGACAACATAGCCGAGACCCCCGACGACCTTGTGAGACAGATCCTCGCAAAGTGAATAGATTTTCAAACTAAAATCAAAAACAGGCGTTTATGCTCGCAAAATTCGAGGATAAAACGTCTGTTTTGTTATTATTGATATTCAAAACTTGTCTATCACATTGAAGTCGCAAAGCGATCTCGCAAATCCGATGTGCAGATCTCCCGCGGGCGCTTCGTATTTTTCGCCGTCGCGGCAATAGGTTTGAGCAGTCTTGTGAGAGATGTCGCAGGAATATATCCGCTTGAAGATGATCCTGCCTTCGCGCTCCTTTTTGAGTCCGAGAAAGAACACTCTGAAAAACGGGAAGAACATCTCGACGAGTCCCGCGAAACCTCCGTGCTTCGGGGATCTTATCGCGATGAGATGTCCGCTTGCGCTCTCGGGATCGAACGCCTTGTTGAAGCGGAATCCGAAGCATCTCGGGGATTTGAGCGCCATTATCAGCGTGAAATCGCCGTCGTAAGTTTTGCCGCCGCACCGTATCGTCGCCGCCATTCTATGGATCTTGTACTGCTTGAGTATCTGAAAGATGTACGCAAGCGATCCCAATTTCTTTTTCAGCCCCGCGTTCGCCGTGTAGCCTATGGGAGTGAACGAGCCTGCCGCCAACACATACGAAAAGACGTTTTGAGGTCGAGTTTCGTTTGGGAAAACCCGACGGACGGGGAATGCGGGAAACGCCTGCGCCGCTTCGCTGTCGAGTCTGTTTTCGAAATTGTCGCATACGGGTTTTTGCGCGTCGGCAATTTCGTCGAAAGTGCCGACGACTACGGGTCTGCCTCTGTCGTATGCGCCTGACTTTGCGCGGCGTCCCTCGCGGACATTGTCGTAGCGTTTGGATTTTGCGCGGTCGTTCAGGGTCCCCGCGGGGAAGTAGTATATCTCCATTCTGCGCGCGTACGCCTTTGCGAGCAGATTGCCGAGAGTTCCGTCTCCGCCGCACACCGCGACGGCGTCATATCCGTCCAGACAATAATCTCCGTCGTCAGGGATAAGGAAGCGGGTGTACGCATAATCCGCGCCCAAGCGCTTTTCCACTTTGTCGAAGGAAATTTTTTTGCTTTTGCCCGCGGCGTTATTGATGATGATCAGGCAGCGTTTCATATCCATCCACGTCATTTTACTGTTTTCGAAAATAATTTGTGCAATGCGAGGCTTTTTATTGTTTACAGAACGAGATTTATTTGTTATAATATTCAAGTTATCGCGCATAGGTGCGCGTAAAGGAGAATTTATGGCGGTCAACATTGGACAGCTCAGCAGCAAAGAGCTCTTTACGATCCCAAACATCATCACCTATTTTCGCATACTCTGCGTCCCCGCGTTCGTCATTCTTATGGCGTTTGCGGGCGTGAAGGACAGTTTTACGCTTTTTTACATCGCGTTGGGCGTTTTTGTTCTTGCGGCGACGAGCGACCTTTTTGACGGATGGATCGCGCGGCGTTTCAAAATGCAGAGCGGCGTCGGTATGGCGCTCGATCCCGTGGCGGACAAACTTATGCACATTGCCGTCCTGCTTTGTCTTGCGCTTTGCACGGGGCTTACGCCTCTTGGGAAGAACCTCGTCGGCAAAGAGGTGATCGACGGGATCACGGTCGTCAGTCCGTGGTTTGTGCATTACGGTTTTGTGATCGCGATCTTCGCAAAGGAGCTAGTGCAAGTTTTCATTGCGATCTACGTGTTGCGCAAGGGCGTCAGTATGAAGGCGAATTGGATGGGCAAAGTGTCCTCGTTCACGATCTCGGTGGGCGTGATTATGGCGTTTTTCCATCAATATGTCGGCTATGCGGATTGGGGCATTCTCGCGTGGGGGATCGTGATGAGTTACGCCGCGGCGTTCGGCTATCTCAAAGACGTTATCGTGCAAGTCAGACGCATAAAGAGAGGAGAGCAAGCCGTTGCGACGGCGGATTCCGTCAGAGAGGCGGATCAAAAGACCGTGCAGGAAAAGCACGACGGAACATATCAAGGTTGACATAAGCATAAAGATCGGAGCGAAATTATGGAAGAAATGGAAAAAACCTACAACCCGCAATTTGAAAAGCGGATATATGAGAAGTGGATGAAGAACAAGTGTTTCGAGGCTCACGTCGATCCCGACAAGGAGCCGTTTACGATTGTGATGCCGCCTCCGAACATCACGGGGCAGTTGCATATGGGACACGCGCTCAATCAGACTATACAGGACATCCTCATCCGCTTCAAACGTATGTGCGGCTATGAGGCGCTTTGGATCCCGGGTACGGACCACGCATCCATCGCGACGGAAGTCAAGATCGCCGAAAAGATGAAGGAAGAAGGGCTTAGCAAAGAGGACGTCGGCAGGGACGGCTTTCTTGAGCGCGCTTGGGCGTGGAAAGCGAAGTACGGCGGCAGGATCGTCGAGCAGATGAAAGGCCTCGGCATCTCCTGCGATTGGTCGCGCGAAGCGTTCACAATGGACGAAAATTGCTCCGGCGCAGTGCTGGAAGCGTTTGTCAAATACTACAAAAAGGGCTTGATCTACAGGGGCGATCGCCTCATAAATTGGTGTCCGCATTGCCACACCGCTTTGAGCGACGCGGAAGTGGAATATGAGGAGCAACAGTCCAATCTGTGGTACTACAAATATCCCGTCGTCGGCGAGGACGACGCTATCGTCATAGCGACGACGCGCCCCGAGACTATGCTTGGCGACACGGCGGTCGCCGTCAATCCAAAAGATCCGAAGATGTCGCGCTTCATAGGCAAGACCGTGATGTTGCCGCTCACTGACAGGACTATACCCGTCATTGGCGACGACTATTGCGAGATCGGCTTCGGAACGGGCGCAGTCAAAATCACTCCCGCGCACGATCCCAACGACTTCGAGGTGGGACTCAGACACAATTTGCCCGTCATACAGTGCATAGGCGAGGACGGTCTGATGAATGAGAACGCTGGCAAATATCAAGGGATGGACAGGCTCACGGCGCGCAAGGCGATCGTGAAGGACTTGACGGAACTTGGGCTTATGGTCAAGATAGAACCGTACGCGCACAACGTCGGCACTTGCTATCGCTGCGGCGAGACGGTGGAATCGCTCATCTCAAAGCAATGGTTCGTCAAAATGAAGCCTCTCGCGGAACCCGCGATCAAAGCCGTCAAGTCAAAGAGGACGGAATTTATCCCCGCGCGCTTTGAAAAGACATATTTCAATTGGATGGAAAACATCAAGGATTGGTGCATTTCGCGTCAACTTTGGTGGGGACATCGCATCCCGGCGTACTATTGCGACGATTGCGGCGAGACGGTCGTTTCAAAGACCGCGCCCGACAAGTGTCCCAAGTGCGGCGGACATATGAGTCAGGACGAGGACGTGCTTGACACGTGGTTCAGCTCCGCGCTGAACCATGTGTCAAGCACGTCCTCGTCCTGACTCATATG
>CANQZE010000123.1 GCA_947628255.1 uncultured Clostridia bacterium
CCGCTGACGGCGAGTTTCATATTGCCGTTAGCGATAGGGGCTTGCACGGTGACGCAGGGCGCGGAGCAGGTGATGGAAGCGGCATTCGGCGTTGTCGCGATGGTGGCTATGGCGCCGCTCATCACGATACAGTTGTTGGGATTCCGCGCGATATTCGCGGCGCGCTTCAAGGAGCAGCTCACGATGCGCAGGATCACCTCGGCGGACGACGCACAGATCATCGAATTTATGTGAGGGAATATGGCTACGCAGGAAAGGACAAAAAAGAACAACGGCGTCCGCACAAGCCGTATGGAGAGCGGCAGGCTCAAACTGCTGATCACTGTGGTCAACCGCCAAAAAGCGGACTACTATCTTGACCTCATACAGTCTTTTGACGTCAATATGCAGCTGTATGCCTTGGCGCACGGCACGGCGAGCGCGCAGATGATAAGCCTGTTGGGGCTTGAAGATTCGTCGCGCACGGTGATATTCAGCGTGATAAGGGAGGACAAGGCGGAGGACATCCTCTCTGCGCTCTCCGACAAATTCCGCACCATCAAAAACGGCAAGGGAGTCGCCTACACGGTGCCGTTCGCAAGTATGATCGGCGTCGCGGCGTACGGATTTTTGAGCAACGACGAGAGGACTCTCAAGGAGGAGAAAAAATGAACAAATTCGACCACGAATTGATCTTATGCGTCGTCAACGAGGGCTTTTCGGAGGCGGTTATGGACGCGGCGCGCTCGGTCGGGGCGAAGGGCGGCACGGTGTTGCACGCCAACGGCACCGCCAACAAGGACGCGGAAAAGGCTTTCGGCATCGTCATCGAACCCAACAAGGAGATGGTGATGATCCTCGTCCCCGCGGACATCAAAGCCGCCGTCCTCAAGGAGCTGTACGACAAAGTCGGCTTAAACACGCCGGGACAAGGCATTGCCTTCACACTGCCTGTGGACGCGGTGATCGGGATTGGCGAATGAGTTTTGAAATTGCAACGACGCGCCCGCGGGCGCGCCTTTTTATTTCAGTTTCTGTTGACATATCAAAGCCTCTTGCGATATAATGAGGTTGCCACAAACTTGATAAAAAATCCACTGCACTTACCATAGGTAACAAGTGCATTTCTTGATATGCAGTGGATTATGCATACAAGTTTGTGGCAAAACGGCAAGAGTGCACTTGTTATATTTGACTGCTTCACTTGGTGCGCCCTTGCCGGGCGTACCTTTTATTTTGTCGCAAATGTTGACATCGCTCCTCCACTTGCGATATAATAATGTCGCCACGATTTGAATAAAACCACTATTTTTGCACTTACATATGGTAACAAGTGCATTTCTTGGTGTGCAATTATAGTGGTGCATATTAAGATCGTGGCAAATCGACAAGAGTGCACTTGTTATATTTGTCAAAGACCGAGTGCGCCCTTGTCGGGCGCATTTTCCGTATATCAAAACGGGCGAAAACCCGAAAGGAGTAACACTATGAAACAAAAAAGCAAAACCCTAATCGCTTTGCTTGCGGTTGTGCTGGCGCTGGTCTGTATTATGACATTCGCGCTCGCCGCATGCAATGGATTAAACAACGACAAAAATTCAGATGGCAATAACAGCGATAAAACTCCATCCGGTCACGAACATACCTTTTCAGAAGAGTGGTTGCACGACGATGAGTATCATTGGCATGCTGCCACTTGCGGTCATGATGACCAAATCAAGGACAGAGAAGAGCATACTGTTGAAAGTTGGAAGGAAGTCAAGGCCGCTACCAAATTTGAAGAGGGCAAGGCAGAAGGAGTTTGTTCCGTTTGTCATGCAACACTGACAAAGACTTTGGAAACATTGCCTCTTAATGATAGCGATTATGAAGAAATATTTACATTTGCGCTTCATTCGGCTACAAGCAAAGCCGACGCCTACTATGAGATAACATCTTATAAAGGTAATTATAAGACTATTATCATTCCGGCAAAATACAAAGACATACCTATAAAAAGCATAGGGACCAATGTATTCCGCAATCGCACAAGTTTGACAAACGTAATTATACTAAGCAGCTTGACAAGCATAGGGAATTCTGCGTTCTATGGATGTACAGGTTTGACCAATATAACCATTCCCGACAGCTTGACAAGCATAGCCCCTTGGGCATTCTATGGATGCACAAACTTGCAGGCGATCTCTTTGGGCAATAGTGAAAATATAGGATCATATGCATTCTCAAAATGTACAAGTTTGACCGAAATAACTATCCCCGACAGTGTAATACACATAGAGAGACAAGCATTCGACGGTTGTAATGGCTTGCAGTCGGTGACTATAGGAAAAAGCGTAACAACTATCGCCAAAGAGGCATTCAATCTTTGCTTAGGATTGAAAGAACTGACAATCCCTGACAGCGTTATAAGCATAGGGGATAGTGCATTCCAATATTGCACTGACTTGAAAACGCTCACTATTGGAGAAAGTTTAATAAAAATTGGCGATAGGGCATTCTATGATTGCTCAAGCTTGAAAGAATTGTATTATGCCGGTGATGAACCACAGTGGGACAAAATATCAAAAGGAAAAGAATGGAATATGTATGATAAGAACAAGACTATATTCTTTCAAATGCACTATAATTCCGCCGCCAAAACTGAACTTACAGAATCGTTTGAATTCAAATTCTATGAAGCGACGGATAATTCCGAAGCATATTATGAGATTGCGTCTTACAAAGGAGAATCCACGGATGTGGTCATCCCCTCAAATTATCAAAACATACCCGTGAAAAAAATAGGTTGCAAATCATTCCAAAACTGTTCGAAATTGACCGCAATAACAATCCCAAACGGCGTCACGCGCATAGAATCATATGCATTCGACGGTTGCAAGGGGTTAAAAGAAATAACCATTCCGAACAGCGTGACGCACATAGGGCTTAGGGCATTTTATGGTTGCGCTTCCGTGCAGAAGATCATCATTGGAGAAGGCGTAAAGAGCATAGGCGACAATGCATTCGGCGGATGTTCGAGATTCCAGACAGTAGAATGGAACGCTATTGATTGTAAATATGCAGGCATTTTCGGTTTTTCTTCAACATACTATTATGATGCCACTATATTCGGAGCTCGCTTTGATACAAAAGTAGATATAGACAAAGTGGTGATAGGTCAAAAAGTTCAAACTATTCCCGATTATTTGTTCTATTTCTGTACGGGATTTACCGAACTAAACATTCCCAACAGCGTAACTAGTATAGGAAAATCCGCATTCACCAATTGTACAGATCTGCGTTCAGTCACCATCGGCGAAGGTGTGATAAAAATGGAAGATTCTGCGTTCAGTGGATGTACAGGATTAAAGTCTGCAACTATATATGCGCAAAATATAGGCAACGAGGCATTCAAAAATTGTACGGAATTGCAGACACTCACCTTAGGCAAAGGCATATCAGACATTGGCGTTGAGGCGTTTTCCGGTTGCAAAAATTTGAAAAATATATACTATGAGGGAGATAAAACAGAGTGGGGAAATATATCTAAAGGAGAGCGTTGGAATCAATATTATGATCAAAGCGCGAATGCAAACAGGACAATTCCTTATCAAATCTATTACAACTCCAAGTTGATCTGAGGCGAGTGCGGCGTTGGACGAGGTCTATGCGCCGATAGCGTGGGCGAAGAAGGAGGAATTCTGATTTCTGAGCTGCGCAAAAGCAACAATTGTGAAAAAGCGTCGCGTTTGCGACGTTTTTTCGTTATCTTCTGTCGTTGTCGTTTTGGTCGTAGCCACGCACTTCGCGGTCCATCCTCGGGTCTCGTCCGCCGTAGCCTCCTTGGGGACCGTATCCGCCTGACCCATAGCCTCCTTGCGGACCGTAGCCGCCTTGGGGTCCGTATCCGTCGTTGCCGTACGGCGGGGCGGGAGGGTAGTAGTCGCCGCGGTCATATTGTCTGCCGTCGGCGTAGCCGCGTCTGTCGGCGTCATAGTCTCTGCCGTCGGAGGAGGCGGG
>CANQZE010000124.1 GCA_947628255.1 uncultured Clostridia bacterium
GACGTCGACTGCGTCCTTCTCGGAAAATACGGCGAAACATCTATCGTGCGCGGCGCACATCGCCTCCGCAAGCGCAAGCCTTTGCGCGGGATTGAACATATAGGTCTTGTCGGGATTGACAAGGCACGCCACCACAACTTGGTCGTATTCGGACAGCGCCTCTTCAAGCACCTCTTGATGCCCTATCGTAACGGGATCGAAACTGCCCGTCATAAGCGCGACTCTCTTTTTGCGGATAAACTCCGCCGTCACCGTCCCCATACGCTTTGTGCGCACGAGATACGCGGGCGAATCGAGTGCGAACTCCTTCTCCGCGCCGTGTTCGAACACGATCATCCCGTCGTCCGAAAGCAGATCTCCGCTTATGACGATGTCGATCGCGATCTCGCCCATATCGCTCGCATACGGTGGGTCGAGAAAGATCAAGTCAAACCTCTTCCCCTGCGCTTGCGCGCTTCTGAGATACGCGGCAAAATCCGAGAGGTGCAAGCTGTATTTGCCGTCCACGCCGACGAGATTTTGCTTGACAAGCGAAATGGAATCCTTGCTTTTGTCCACAAAAACGACTTCTTTCGCGCCGCGGGAGACGCACTCTATGCCGAGCGCCCCGCTGCCCGCGAACAGATCGAGAACGGTCGCGGAAGGAACGTATCCCTGCAAAACGTTGAAGATAGTCTCCTTGATCCGTGTCGTCGTCGGTCGCACTCGATCGTCCGCGGGAGAGATCAGATTTTTGCCTCTGTATTTGCCTGCAACGATCCTCATATTTTTTCTCCGAAAATATTTTTTTCTTCCTTGTCGGCACGAATGACGCGCTTTTCGGTGACCACCATATCGAGACCGACGTCAAAATCCTCGCTCAAAACGCCGCATACTTGCTGACAGTCAAACGCAATGCCTATCTTGAAAATATCCCGCCCCGCAAGAAATCTGTCGTAATATCCGCCGCCGTGGCCCACTCTGTTCAAACCGTCGAAGGCGACGAGCGGAACTATGGCGAGATCGGGATCGGGACAAACGCCCCTGCCCACGGGTTCAAGGATCCCCCACCTGTTTTTCTGAAAATTCGTGTACGGCGTGATGCGGATCGCCTTCATAGTCACGCCCTCTACCCTCGGCACGCTGACGTCGCGCTCCATCATCAAAAAAAGTCCGACGATCTCCTCGGTGTTCGGCTCCGTAGGCGTACCCAAAAACACGAACGGCTTATGGCAAAACCGGACTTCGTCTATGCCCGAAAGAGCGTCGCATATGGCGCCGCTTGCCCACTCGCGCTCCTCGATAGACAGCTTTTTCACTCTTTCAAGAGCTTCCTTTCTTGCCTGTGCTTTTGTCATTCAGATATATCCTCTCGCCTCTTCCGTGCCAACCTGTCATCACGGTATATTCGATGGTTTTTCTCTCCCTTGCGACGTCGCGTTCCATCTCGCCCGAGAGCAGCGTGACCTCTTCGCCGATATCCGCGAGAAAGTCTCCTGTGTCCACGGCGAACATATCCATACAAACTCTGCCGAGCGGTGCGCATTTCCGGCCGCGGATGAGCACGCAAGACGGGCATTCCCGCTTGACGCCGTCCGCGTATCCGCCGAAAACTATTGCGACGTTTTTGTCCTCTCTCACTTTGAAATTGCCATAGCCTATGTGTTCGCCCGCCGCTATTCTTCTGCGCTCCACGACCTCGCTCTTGACCGTCATAGCGCCTCTGTACGCCGCGATTCCGACGCGTACGGCGTCAAATTGCAATGTGCCGACTCTCAGGTTTTCGCTTGCCGCCAAATGCGCCGTAGCGTGCGGATATCGCGCTTTAACATAGCCAATTGCGTGCGTAAACCTCTCTTTTTGCAAATAGTCTCTTGCGCGCAGGTGAGAGTACACGCCTCTCACGTTCGCTCCGCACATCTCGAGCGCCGCCGTCACTCGCTCTGTTTCGGAAGGCAGGAATCCGAGCCTGTGCATCCCCGTGTCCAACTTGATATGCACGTTGGCTCTGTTTGCGTACGCTCTGTCGGATGAGATGAGCCGCGCCAATTTTTCAAGTTGTTCGTCGCAGTGCAACCCAACGCTCAGCCCCTCTAACAGCGCGCGTTCCATCTCGTTTGGGGAACAGATCAACACGAGGATCTCCTTTTCTATGCCCGCGCGTCTCAGCTTTATCCCTTCCTCGATGGTCGCCACGCCGAATGCGTCCACTATATCCTCCGTCGCAAGCGCAACCTGAGTCGCGCCGTGACCGTAGGCGTCCGCCTTCAACATAAGCATCGCCTTTGCGCGAACTGCCTCGCGGATCGATATTATATTCTGTCTGATCTTGCCGAGATCTATGAAAATTTTGAGTTCGATTTTGCCACCTCGGCAATATGTTATGCGCCGAAAGTTCGCAAGTTGCTATATCTCCAGCGTGAGATACTCAAAATCGTATTCTCCGTACGGCGCTTCCGCTCTCTTTTCGAAGCCCAGCTTTTTCAAATTCCCCAAAGACGGCAGATTGCCGCGTTGCACGACCGCGCACAATGTCCCGCCCGCGAGGCGCTCCCTCGCCCAATTTACAGCCTCTTTGCAAAGCGCGTTTGACGTGCCCTGTCCGCGGTATTGCTCTCTCACCATAATGCCGCTGAACTCATAAAACTGTCTGCCCGAATCGTCGGAGCATATGCGCGCCAACATATCGCCGTATTTTTTGTCGTCGTCCACGGCGACGGTCGCGATGAGTTTGTCCCCGTCGTACGCGCCGAGCATATGCCCCTCGGACAACACTTCCATAAGCTCGCCGTCCGTATAGTTGAGGAAAAATTTCTTGTCGCTCAACGAGGCGATCCCCTCTTTGAAAAAGCACATAATCTCGTTGAAACTCTCCTCGTCCAACCGTTTATAACCGTATTTCCCGTTTATAAAACCTTCAAATTGCCCCTCGTCGCGCCGTTTTGGACTGAGCAGATATTTGTCCAGCAGAAACTCGGGACAATAGCTGAGTTTGGATCTCCTCAATCCCTCGAGGCCCATATCCTCCTGCCTGTTGATGTATTTGCAATCCGAAAAATTGCGAGATGCGAACTCGTGCGCAAGAAAGCTGTAGATGCCGTCGTAGGAGATATCCGCCTTTTCATAAATTATGACCGCGCACAAAGGCGATATCTTCTGTCCCACGGAAAATCCCGCCATTTTGCCGTCCACCGTCAAAATGTCGCAAATTGTTTTGCCGCTTTTTACGGCGTCCAACGCGGCGAACATAATTTCGCGCTCTCTCATCGCGCTCCGCTCGGCTTTTTCGTCATCGAAGCGACGCTTTTCAAGCCACTCCTCCTCAAAAGCCAACACCGCGTCGCGATCCGCGGGAGAATAGCTTCTCATCTCATAGTTGTAAAGCGTTTTGAATTTGTGTATATGATTGCGCTTTGCGTTGTAGCGTTTGCCGACAAGCGAAATGAAATCCTCGGCAAGATAGATGTATTCCGAATAATTGCGGTCAAAACAGATATCATAGTCGTCTCGAAACTCTTCCGCAAACGCCTGCGAACAGTTGAAAAACTCGCAACGCGGCGGCAATTGCCCGACGGCGTCAAAGAGAGTCGTCTCTCCTTTCACAAGCGGTTGCCAATATCTGAGTTTTCCATCGAAAAGCGTCCTCAAAAACAGCGCGCCGTTTCCTTCGGCGTATTCGACGGTTTCAAACCAAATGAGATATGCGAAATAGGAATAATCGCTGCCGGGATAATTTCCGTCCTTGAGATATTCGTCAATGAGTCGCAGACAATTTTCGTCGAGAGGCTTGAAATCCAAAGTTTTCATAATTTGAACAGATCAATCGTTTTTATCCTTGCGCTTTGGGACAACAAATGTCTCAACGGGTATGGCGGGAATATGTTTTCTGAGTTCGTCAACAAATGCGTCCCTCTTTGCGGGAGCGACGTCGACGCGCACGTTTGTACCCTTTTCGAGATCGCCGACGATGATATAATATATGCCG
>CANQZE010000125.1 GCA_947628255.1 uncultured Clostridia bacterium
CGAGCGTGTTTTGCAGGTAGATCGCCGTGAAGTTTGAAAAACAGTTGTTCGCGATGTAGGCGATCATCACTGTCGCGAGTACGAGATACAGATATTTGTTGCGCTTGATGACGGAGGGGCGGAAGCCATAAAAAAGATCCTTGAAATCCAGCTTTTTGTCGACGGGCATATCCTGCTCGAATGCGAAGAGTTTTTTGAATTTTTGCTTTGCGGGCATATCCTTCGCGAAGGTCAGCTCTCCTTTTGTGCGCAACGCGAAAAATCCCACTATGCCCGCGAGAATGACGATCCCGCCCAGTATGCAATAAAACAGAGTCCAATTGCCCGTGATTGTCTTTGACGCGTCCGCGCCCGTCACTGTGGGCAGGGGATTGCCCGCGGCGTCGAAATATTTGTTTTTGGTGATCCCCGTCATTTCAAACGGGACAAAGACAATGAGATAGGCGACGACAGCCAACACCGACAACAGCGCTTCCGTCCTGCCGCGATTTTCGCTCGTCGTGTTGTCCGTGACGTAGGCGTTGAATGCGGCGTCGTTGGACGTGGAGCCAAAAAACGTCATAATGCAGTCCATTATCACCATTCCCACGCTCGCCACAACCACGGCTGTCGTAGCGCTCATCCCGAGCGCCTGCATATTTTTTGTTGTGAAAACGGAGAAGAGCATCACGGATATTCCCCACAAAATATATCCGTACACCATAAAAGGCCTGCGTTTGCCCGTGCGGTCTATCAGCCAACCCATAATTATCGTCGTGAGCGTCGCGACCACCGCGCTTGCCGCGACCATCGCCGACACGGCCATCAAATTTGTGGATATTGTGCGGTTGACGTACAAATTCAAAAAAGAATTTTCTATGCACCAAGCAATCTGTCCGACCGTGCCGAACAGGATGAACATCATCACGGTGCGCTTTGCGAGTTTGTTCGATTTGGCGTTTTCCATAAAATTCCCCATTCAAAATATGTATTATTGTACAATATCTTGCCGCCGTTTACAAGCCGCAATTTTTTTATTTTGCCGAGAAGAAGGTCAAAAACGGCGCAAAACGCGGCGAATATCGGCAGGGATATTCGTTTAGATATCCGAAAACCGACGCGCGTGACTCCCTCCGTAAAATATCCGAAGCGGAACGTTTGAAAAAATAAATAAGCAAATGAAGCAAAAAAACGCTTGCTAAGGCGACAAAGTGCGTGTATAATGTTTTGTACTAATGTATTCTATTGTCGCTATATGTATATGTAGGACAAAAAAACATATTCCTTGATTGGAGTGCAGATATGAAAAAGAGACTTATTCTTGCAACCGTGATAGTGCTGCTTTTGGCGATCGGCTTGACATTGTTTGTCGGCTGCGACGAGATTTTCACTCGCAACGACGAGCGCGATATGACGCAAGTCGTGGCAAAAGTGACCTATCACAACGAGACGACTGAAATCTACAAGTTCGAACTTCGCTCGAGCTTCAACAGCTATGCCTATGTTTACATCAACTATTACGGTATGAGCGCGGAAGCCGCGGCGAACTACATTCTTCAATCGCTCGCCCAACAGAAGCTGATGGTCCTGTACGCCAGAGAGCAGGTTTGCCAAATGGACAGAGGTTCCGTTCCCGCGGAGCTTCCCGCCGCGAAGGATCTGCTCAATCCCGCAGAGCAAAACAAGGCGATCAAAGACGCCAACGACAGCTTGCTCTCGTCGCTGAAGTCTCTTGTCGAGGACGCCATCACCGAGGACAACTACAACAATGCGTCCGTCGACGGCGGTTCTTCCGACAAGACCGACGACGATGAGGAAGAGGAGATCACCGATCCCGTCAACGTCCGTTTTGAATCCAACGGCGGCACGGAGATAGAGCGTCAGCGCATCCAGAAGGGCAAGACCGCAGAGGAACCCGATGATCCCACCAAGGACGGCTACACATTCTACGGCTGGTATGACAACAAGGACTTTGACGGAGAAGAGTTCAAATTCGACACGCAGATAAACAATACCGTCACGCTCTACGCCAAGTGGGTGGAATACACCGCTCCTCGCACCGCGCTCCCCGAGGAAGAAGAGGACGAGGAAGAGGAGTTTGATCCCGACGCGACTCTCGAAGAGGCCGACAAGGCGGAGCCTTTCTTTGGCTGGACAGCCGATAAGCTGTATGACGAGATCAAGGAAGAGGACTTTGTCGAGGATATCGAGCTTGCCGACGGCGAGGACATCAAGACCGTGCTTGGCAAATATATTTCCGACGCGCTTGCCGATCTCAAGCAGAATCTGCGCAACAATCTGTACAAAAAATCCGCCGACAGCGACAAGGACGTGCAGGATATCTGGGAGTACTATCTCAATTCGCAATATGAGACTCTCATCGTTGACAGATTTGAGAGATTGCTTGGCAACAAGGTCACCGTGTCTCAGGAAGAGATCCAAAAGGAGTATGACCGCCTTGTTCGTCAAAACAAAGAGAGTTTCCAACTTTCCGACAGCGCCTATTCATCCGCGCTCGGCAGCAGTTTGAACAGCACATATTATCATCCCATCGAGGACGCGGATCACAGCTACGGCTTTGTCACCAACATCCTTCTCCGCCTCGACGAGGAGAGCCTCGCAAAACTCACGGATCAACTCTCCGCAAACCCCGCCAACAAGGAAGCGGCAAGAGTGATGCGCAATCAATATTTGTCCGAGCTGAAGGTCAAGGTGTCCAACCCCAAGTATGACGCGGACGCCACAGTCGAGAAGGACGGCAAGGAGTTTGAGCTTCGCGATCCGATGACCGACCCGAAAAACCCCTACGGCTATCTCGGTATGCCCGAAGGCACCGAGTATGACAAGACCTACGAGTTCAAGACAGGCGAAAACACCTACGAGAACAACTATAACGCGCTCCTCTCCTTCGGCAAGAAGAAGGACGCGGACGGCAACGAAACCGAAGAGTACGAGATCAAGTTCCAGGCGACGGAGCATCCCGCGATGGCGTATCTGCTCAAGGAAGTCCCCGCATTCGATCAAGGCGATCAGATCGGCGTCATCCATCAGATCTACAACAGCTTCGAGCAGGTCAAGCAAGCGGGACTTGACAAGGTCACCGAGGTGTATTGGCTGAGAAAAATGGCTTCCACTTGGGCATATCTTGTCGGCGACGACACAGGCGCTGTGACTTCAAGCTCCAACAACAACGGCCTCGGCTATCTCATCACTCCCGAGGGCGAGGAGAGCAGCTACCTCAAGGATTTCACGTCCTTCGCGCGCGAACTCATCAAGCAGGGGACAGGCGCATATGCTGTCGGCGACATTGACGTCGCCAAGGACTTCCTCGGCGCTTCCGACAGTAAGGGTACTATCGCTGGCGACGGCAAAGCGTTTGTCATAGCGGACAGCTTCATCGAGAGCGGCTCCACATCAAACGGCTATGCGGGCATCTTCGTGCTTCTCAACACCTACACCGTGTGGGACAGCGCACTCTACGGCGCCTATACCGACGGAGCCGCGCTCCCCGAGGATCACGTGCTTCCCGGCGACTTCGTCTTTGACTTCGCTCTCGATGCTGAAGACCGCAAGACCATCTTCGACGGCATCAAGGAGAACCTCGAGACCGCCAAGAAGACCGCCGCCTACAACCTCGACGTCAACAAGATGGGTACAGAAAACGAGGATAGTATTGAGTATTTTGAGAAGGCTTATCGGTCTCTCTGGAAATCCTACGAGTAAAACCGCGCTATTTGCCCAAATACTGCGTCAAAGCCCCTTTGGCTCGCCGTCACGTACGTCTGTGTACGTTAGGCGGTTCGCCAAAGGGGCTTTTCCTTGTCTTTGAACAAATATCGCGGTTTTACAAACTGTACGTATGGGCGCTTCGCTTTGTCAGAACCCTTTTTCTTATGGGGTCCCCAAAAAATTGCGTAGTGATTTTTTGGGGTAAATCGTCACGTACGTCTAT
>CANQZE010000126.1 GCA_947628255.1 uncultured Clostridia bacterium
CACATTCCACCAAAATAGGTGAGATTAACCCACGGACATAATCGATATAACATTGTTAGACAGGCTTAGGTAAAATTCGTCATTATGCTCACTTTTCTGCCCCGTGCGTCTCCTTCTTTTAGTGCTATGATCTTGTCATATCGGAGGATTTTTATGAACTATTCGCTTATCATCGCAGACGACAACGCGTCTTACGCCAACTCGCTCAAAGACTTCTTCGACGCCAAGGACAACTTCAATGTTGTCGGCGTCGCCCCAAACGGCGCCGCGGCGCTCCAACTCATCTCCCTCTTCAAGCCGGACTTCCTGCTGCTTGACATCGTTATGCCCGAACTGGACGGCTTCGGCGTCCTCTCCGCTCTCGAAGGCAAAAAGCCCATAGTGGTGATGATGTCTCAGCTTGCCTCGGACGGCTTTGTCCAAAAGGCTATCCAATACGGCGCGGCATACTTCCTCGCCAAGCCCTTTGACTTCGAAACGGCATACAAACTCCTGCTCGAACTCGCCGAACCTCAGCCCGTGCAAAAGCCATCTCCCGCAAAGCGCTCCCGCTCGTTGGACGAGAAGATATCCAACCTGTTTATATCCGTTGGGATACCGGCGCATATCAAGGGATATCAATTCTTGAGGGAAGCGATAAAGATGACCATTGAGACGCCGGACATCATCAACTCGATCACAAAGAGACTGTATCCGTCCATAGCGGAGAGATATGGGACGTCCGCGTCCAAGGTGGAGAGAGCGATACGTCACGCGATAGAGGTGGCGTGGAACAGAGGCAAGATTGAAAACATAAACAATATCTTCGGCATAAAGATATACTCGCCAAACGAGAAACCCACAAACGGGGAGTTCATTGCCCTCATAGCCGACAAACTTTTGCTTGAATCCGCTTAAGTCAGATCGAGGCAAGCGAGGCGATCCATCTGCACCGAATAAGCGATAACATAAACAACTTACAAATTGTCAAAAATACAAAAACGCAAGTTTATCATTTGAATTATCAACGATAAAATGGCGTTTGAGAAAAAATTGACGCAAAAAACGCTTATGTCAAAACGGCGAACGCCGCAAAAACATCTCCGCTTACTATCCATTCTTTTCCCCTTTTATCCGAGGAAAGAGCGCCCGTATGAGCGCTCTTTCCCATATAACAATCGAAATTTTCGTCTTACTTTTTTCTTGCGACAGCTCTCTGCGCCGCGCGCACGATGTCGTTTGCGGTGATGCCGTACACCTCGCTGAGATAGGCATTTTTGCCCACCTGCCCAAACTTGTCGTTTATGCCGACAAGCTCCATAGGCACGGGACGCTCTCTCACGATCAGCTCCGCTATGGCGCTGCCGAGACCGCCGAATATGTTGTGGTTTTCGCAGGTCACGATCGCGCCCGTCTCGCTTGCGCAGGCGACGATCTCATCTCTGTCGAGCGGCTTCCAAGTGCAGACGTTGACGACTCTTGCGGATATGCCCTGCTCGCCGAGCAATCTTGCCGCCTCGATTGCGCGCGCGACCATAATGCCGCTCGCCATAAGGGTGACGTCGCTGCCTTCGAGCAATCTGTACGCTTTGCCGAGTTTGAATTCGGGCGCGTCGCTGTCGTATATCTTTTCCGCCTTTTTGCGGAACATACGGATATACACGGGGCCGTTATGCTCGATGATGGCGGGCAACAGCCCTTCCATTTGCGTTGCGTCCGTAGGCTCCACGCAGACCATATTCGGGACCGCGCGCATAAGCGCCATATCCTCAAACGGCATATGTGTGCCGCCGTTCGCCTCTGCCGCAACGCCCGGTTCCGACCCGACGATCTTGACGTTCAGCCCCGTGTATGCGATGGAGATGAAGATTTGATCATAACAACGCCTTGTCGCAAACGGCGCGAAGCTGTATGCAAACGGGATCTTGCCCATAGTGGCAAGTCCCGCGGCGATGCCTATCATATTTTGCTCGGCAATGCCAACGTTGATAAATCTGTCCGGGAAAGCCTCTTTGAAGCACTTTGTGGCGTGGCAACTCATAAGATCCGCGTCAAGCACGACGATGCGGTCATCCTTTTTTGCCGTCGCGACAAGAGCGGCGGCAAGAGTTTGTCTGATCTCTCTCTCATCAGTCATACGTCATACCTCCCCGTTTCCTTGCGCCACATCTCCTCGGTGATCGTCATACTGTGGCAATTTTTGGCGGATTCCGCAAAACTTGCGCCCTTGCCCTTGATCGTGTTAAGGACGATCATATTGGCTCTGCCGGATTTCTTTGCGTTGTCGATGGCGTCGGATATCGCCTCGACGTCGTGTCCGTCTATGCTCTGCACGAAAAATCCGAACGCTTCCCACTTTGCCGCGGCGGGAGCGAGGTCGTTGATCTCGCTGACGGGACCGTCGAGCTGCATTTTGTTGTAGTCGAGCATAACGATGAGATTGTCAAGTTTGTGTGAACCCGCAAACATACTCGCTTCCCAGATCTGACCTTCCTGCGCCTCGCCGTCGCCGATGACGCAATACACCGTGATCGGCGAGCCGTCCAACTTCGCGCCGAGAGCCATTCCGACCGCGGCGCTGAGTCCCTGCCCGAGAGAACCCGCCGTCATATCTATGCCGGGAGTCTTGTTCATATCGCAATGCGAGGGCAGATTTGTGCCGTTTTTGTTGAGCGTTTTGAGCCATTCGCGCGGAAAATACCCCTTGTCGGCAAGCACTGCGTACAGCGCGGGACCGGCGTGTCCTTTTGACAGCACGATCCTGTCTCTGAGCGGATTTTTGGGGTTTTTGGGATCGAGATTGTTTGCTTTTTGATAATAAATGACCGTCAAAGCGTCCATAATCGACATCACTCCGCCGATGTGTCCCACGCCGAAAGTTCCTATGGTCTCGATGGCGTCATCGCGCAGCTGTCTTGCCTTGGCGGTCAAAAAATTCTTTTCGGAAGCGTCCATAATTTCTCCTCTTGTCAAAATTATACCACTTGGCCCGATTTATAGCAAACAAAACCGCAACAAATTATATAAATATTTATATATCGATATATATCGCGCCGCCCGACTATCCGCCGCTCGGAAATTTGCGCCGTTCAAACAAAAACCGCCGACTTCCGCGTTGAGCAAAGAGGGCGGTTTTTTGCACTGTTTTGTCGCGCTTTGGCGAAGATCACTTGATAAAGTCGTCAAGGTCGGCAAAATCAAACATCAGCCAGCCGTTTTGCGCCTCGTCGTAGAGATCCTCGACTTCCAGCCCTTCCCAAGTCGTGAAGGAGCGGCTGTAGGTGAGAGTCGCGCTCGCGATTCCGACGCCGAACGAATAGCTCCAACCGTCCGTGAGGTCCAACGAGATATCCAACGACGTGCTGCCGAGCAAAACGCGCATCGCATATTTGATATAGGATTCCGTCTCGAGCTTTTGAGGCGCGTCCTTGATCTCGAAAGTCTCGAGCAGAGACTTATAGCAACTCTCGAGGAGCGACATCGCGTCGGGAGTCTCCTCATCATAGACGATAAAGCCCTTTTCGGCGAGCCAATCGAGCGCCTCGCACGCGCCCTCTATCGCCTCGTCGAACAGCTCGCTCTGGGTCAGCCTGTCCTTGCCGTTGAGTCCTGCGAGATCGTTGGATATGTTCAGGAGCAGGTCGAGGACGCTGTCGGTGTGGATGTTGATCTTCCCGTCGTCGAGTTTGACGATGGTCTCGAGGATCTCGCCGAGTGCGGGCAACACTCTGTTGCGCATAATATTCGCGGGGGAGAAATTTTGCAGATCGGAGAGCGACGGCGCCTGCCAATCGTCATAAGAAGGCGCGTCGGGGGTCTCCTCGTCGGGGAACTCGGGCGCGGGCTGTTCCGCCATATATTTGTAGGCGTCCACGGCGTCCGCGACAATTGAATCTATGATATCCCTCACGGAAATGTTGTCCACGACGATCCCCTTGAA
>CANQZE010000127.1 GCA_947628255.1 uncultured Clostridia bacterium
ATGTAAAAAGTGCTATAGTATTATATGTACTAGTAAATTTCAAAGCAGCATAACAAGGAGGATGGAAATGAATAGACTTCTCTTTGTTTTTTCCGACGGCGGCGAGACTTCGCTTGCGATGCGCGCGGCGCTTGACTGCGTGGGCTTGAGCGATATAGAACTCGACGCCATCCCTCTCCCGTCATCCGTCGGGGAATTCGTGCGGATCGCGCGCTCATCCGACGCGATATCGGCGTTTTCTTTGAACGCGACTCAAGCCGTGCGCGCCGTGGCGATAAAGGAGCTTTCCCTGCACACTTCTATGCGGACGGACGGCAAAATCAGCCTGTTCACGGAGGCGGTCAGCTCATTGTACGGCGCAAAAAGCGGCTATGAAAACGACGGCAAATTCGGTCGCGCCGCCTACGACTCCGAACGCATCAGCGAGCTTGAGATAGAGCGCACGGCGCGCGCCGCCTACGAGTTTGCGCAACGCAGAGGCGAGGGCGTCCTCCTTGTGGACAGAGCCAACGCTATGCTCACGTCGAGGCTTTGGCGCAAGATCGTGAGCGACATCAACGAGGATTACCCCTCCGTCCCCCTCAAAATGTGCGACATCTGCGAGTTTTTGAGCGAGAAGCGCGATCCGAACGCCGTTTTGCTGAGTCCCAAAATTTTCGGCGATATCCTTTGGGCGGAGTTTGCAAGAGGCGGTTTCGAAGCGCTTGTCAACGACACTGCCCAAGCGGTTTACCTCCAAAACGACGCGCGGAGTTGCGTTGAAGCCTTGCCGCATATGCTTTCACACTGTTTTTCAAAGGACAAAGAGGCGGACGCTCTTGCCGCAAAACTCTCCGCCCTTCCTCAAAACGTCCCGCCGGAACAAATTTTCGCTTTGCTCTCGAAGTGAGAGCTTAGACGCTTTGCGCGAAAAATATCGCGCCGCCATATTCTTGCGTTCTTCGCGCTTTTTCATTTATACAAAATGCCGACGGACTTGTACTGAAAAGACAAAATCGGCATTCTAATGCGTTGGATCTTCCGTTTGATGACACAAAAAAATCCGCACTACGGCGCAAAGCGCGTGCGGAAAAAGTGGCGTGAAGCCGCGGCGCGTGCGGACAGGCAAATCCCTCTGCCGCCCGAATATTTCCGCCGACTAAACGCGAATTTATTTCGTCTTTTTTTCTATCAACGCAATGACGTCGCCGACAGTCTCTATGCTTGCCGTCTCGCTGTCGTCGATGACGATCCCCCATTCCTCCTCGACGCTCATAAGTATCTCGACGATGTCGAGGCTGTCAAGCCCGAGATCTTGCTTGATATTTGTCTCGGGGGTCACTTTGTCGACGTTGATGTCGAGTTGATCTTGCACCATTTGTTTGAGTTTTTGAAGTATCACGATAAACTCCTTTTGCGCGATTTGCGCGTTTAGATTGCTGATTTTTTTGGATTTGAGCGTCACATTCCGCTCGGGTCCAGCTCATAGGCGATCAGATTTTGCTCCTCGGCGCACACCGCCACGTGGTAGCCGTCAAAGACGTCGAAATGCTCGAAGTGCGCGTCTGACGGGATCTCCCGCTTTATCTTTGCGATCCCCTCGCCCGTGAATTTGACATAACTTTCTCTCTCCGTCCACTTTTCAAAGAACTCCTTGTCGTCCTTCGCCTCTATAAAAGTAAATTTCTCTCTGCGGACGGGGCGCACCTTCTCTATGTCGACGCCGACTTCCGTGTGGGACATCGCAAGCACCGAGACGCCGTAAGAATGCGAGAGGTTGAAGTGTACTCCTTCGACATCCAGCCTCGGTTTTTTGCCCTGTTCGCGCAGAACGCATACGGACGGCGGCAGATCCTCGACGTCCGCCATAACGTTGCGATAGTTGGCGTAGCAATATTTGATGAAACTGTCGCTGTCCACGTCCGCGCGGATGAAAAACAAGATCATATCATACCTCCCTGATGCCTGCCGTAAGTCTTGATGAGGTCAAGGAAAAAGTTTCTGTCCACCGTGGTCATAAGGTGATATGGCAGGCGCCACTTCCAATTGCCGAAAGCCGTGCCGGGGACGTTCATCCTCGTGTCCGCGCCGTAGCCGAGCATATCTTGAAATTGCAGGATGAGCAAAGACGCCGACGACATCATCAACGTACGGACGATGGCTCTGACAGATTTGCATTCCGGGCCGCCCGCGCCCCAACCCGCGCCTTCCGCGCCGCAATATTTGAGGACATAATCTCTTGCGCCGTCGTTGAGGTCATACAGCCATCCGAGCGCCGTGTTTGTGTCGTGCGTACCCGAATAGGCGACGGCGTTGACGCCGTATCTGAAAGGAATGTGCAAACTCGGCGTGCCGTCAAATCCGAATTGAAAGACTCTCATTGTCGCGATCCCGGTGTCGTCGATGAAAGCTCTGCAATCGTCGTCCATAGCGCCTAGGTCCTCCGCGATAAAGAGTGCGTCGGGAAATTTTTCCGCCACACGCGACAGCAGCTTATCTGCGGGTCCCTTTTCCCATCGCCCGCTCTTCGGAGATCTGAAATCCGTCGCGGGGATGGCAAAATAGCTGTGGAATCCACGGAAATGATCCAATCTGAGCGCGTCGTACAGTCCGAGCGCATAGCCTATCCTCTTCAGCCACCAATCGAATCCGTCTTTCTCCATAGCGTCGAAGTCGTACAGGCAATTGCCCCACACCTGCACCGCGTCCGAAAACGCGTCGGGAGCGCCCGCAACTGCGCGCGGGAAGCGGTTCTCGTCAAGCTGAAACAGGTCCTGTCTTGCCCAGACGTCCGCGCTGTCCGTAGCGACGTAAAACGGGAGGTCTCCGATGATCGACACGCCTCGTTTTGCGGCGCGCGCCCTCAGAGCCTTCCACTCTCTGAAAAATTCGAACTGCGAGAACACGATAAAATCGATCTCTTCCCTATATTTTTCTTTTGCGGCGAGGAGCGCCTCGGGATCGCGATCTCTGAGGGGAGCCTCCCACTTCCACCAACACGTGGAAAGATCCGCGGACAGCGCCTCAAACAGCGCGTAATCCTCGATCCAATCGCTCTGCTCCTCGCGAAATTTGTCGCTTTCGCGCTTTAACCCGTCATCTAAACGGCTAAAAGCCAATCTGAGATATTTTTCGCAATTTATTCTCGCAAAGTCGTGATCCGCTTGATATGGTTCCCCGCGGTATTTGAATTCCGCGGTCTCGTCCGCGCTGAGCAAGCCGATTTGTTCGAGTTCGGACGGACAGATGAAAAGGACGTTCCCCGCGAAGGACGACGCGCCCGAATACGGCGAATTGCCCGCGCCGAGCGCGGTGATTGGCAATATCTGCCACCAATGGAAGCCCATATCGGCGATCAGATCCACAAAAGCGTCCGCGTCGCGCGAAAAGCAACCTATGCCGTACTCTCCGGGCAGCGACGACACGCTGAGCAAAACGCCCGCGGATCTGTTGAACGTCCTGAATTTAGCCATTCTTCCCCTCGTTGATGTCGAAGATGTATTTGAGTCCTTTGAGCGCGAGTTGCCTGTCGACGACGTCGAAAAGTTCCGGCTCCACGTCGACGATGAGTTGTGACAGCCCGCCTGTGGCGACGATCTTCGCGTTTTGCATACCGTCTATTGCCAAGAGTTTTTCGGCGAGATATTTGACAAGCCCCGCGAATCCGAAAATTATGCCGCTCTGCATACAGCTTTTTGTGTCGTCTCCGAGGACGTTTTGCGGAGCGGAAAGTTCGATGAGCGGCAATTTTGCCGCCGCGCCCGAGAGCGATTCCGCGGAAGTTTTTATGCCGGGAGCGATCGCGCCTCCTCTGAACACTCCGTTGCGGTCGACGGCGTTGAAAGTGGTTGCCGATCCGAAATCTATGACCAACACGGGGCCGCCGTACAGGTGAAAAGCCGCCGCCGCGCAGACGATCCTGTCCGACCCCAGCTC
>CANQZE010000128.1 GCA_947628255.1 uncultured Clostridia bacterium
TGTTTGGACAGTCCGCCCTATGCACGGACACTCCCCTTCCTCTCGAAATATAGCCTATGATGGGATCTCCCGGGACGGGCGAACAGCACTGCGCCATACGCACAGTGAAGTTGGCGTTGCCGTTGATGAGCACCCCGCTCTTCGAGTGAGGTTTGACTTTTGCGACCTGCTCGGGGATCGAGGAGATCGCTTCCTGAAGCGTCGCGGGAGGCGGCTCTTTTTTGAAGAGCTCGATCGCCTTGTTGAGCACCTGATTGGGAGCGAGCGCGCCGTAGCCTATCGCGGCGTACATCTCCTCTTCCGCCTGAAGTGAGTGGCGGGAAAGGATTGCGCTCACCGCCTCGTTCGTCATTATCTCGCCGAGATTGTAGCCGCGTCTGCGGGCTTCCTTTTCGAGCACTTCCTTGCCGCGCTCGATGTTTTCGTCCTTGCGCTCCTTTTTGAAGTATGCCCTGATCTTTGACCTCGCGGACGCAGTGCGCACAAACTTCAGCCAATCGAGGCTGGGACCCTTTGAAGCGTTGGACGTGAGAATTTCAACTATGTCGCCGTTTGCGAGCTTCGCTGAAAGCGGAACGATCTTTTTGTTTATCTTGGCGCCCACGCAGCTGTTGCCGACTTGGGAGTGTATCTTGTATGCGAGATCGACGGGAGTGGAACCGACGGGAAGATCGTATACGTCGCCCTTCGGCGTAAAAACAAAAACCTCGTCGTCAAAAACGTTGATCTTGACGGCGTCCATAAATTCTTTTGCGCCGTCGATGTCCTTTTGGGCGTCCATCACCTCTCTCAGCCATCTGACCTTGCTGTCAAGTTCGCTGTCGATGCCCGTTGTGCCTTCCTTGTACTTCCAATGCGCGGCGACGCCGTATTCCGCAATGCGATGCATATCGTACGTTCTGATCTGTATCTCGAACGTCTCGTTGTATGGCGTCACGACGGTGGTGTGCAAAGATTGATAGTTGTTCGCCTTGGGCATAGCGATATAATCCTTGAATCTGCCGGGGAGAGGCTTCCACATCGTGTGGATCTCGCCGAGCATAGTGTAGCAATCCTTGATGTTGTCCACGATGATGCGCACGGCGAGCAGATCATAGATCTGATCTATGTCGATGTTGTGCTTTTTCATCTTGCGGTACACGCTGTAGAAATGCTTAGGCCTGCCGTTGACCTCGCCGGAGATGTTCATCTCCTTGAGCTTGTCCTCTATTTGCTCTATGATGGTGTTCAGCTGATTTTGCCTCTCGGAGCGGCGTTTTGCGACGCTCTCGCTGATATAGCGATACTCCTCGGGAAGCAGATACTTCATACTGAGATCTTCAAGCTCGCACTTGAAGAAAGAGATGCCCAGACGTCCCGCCAAAGGCGCATAGATGTCAAGCGTCTCCCTCGATATTCTCTGCTGTTTTTCGGGCGGAGTGCAACCCAATGTGCGCATATTGTGCAATCTGTCCGCGAGTTTGATGATGATGACGCGCAGATCCTTTGCCATCGCGACGAAAATTTTGCGAAAATTTTCCGCTTGAGCCTCTTCGCGGTTGACAAATTGCAGTTTGTCGAGTTTGGTGACTCCTTCGACAAGCTCGAGTATCTCGTCGCCGAACTGTTCCCTTATCTCATCGGGCGTGTGCGGAGTGTCCTCAAGCACGTCGTGCAAAAACGCGGCGATGACCGTCGAGCTGTCAAATCCGAAATTGCAAAGTATCTCCGCAACGGCGCAGGGATGCACAAAATAGTCCTCGCCCGAGATGCGCTTTTGCCCCTCGTGCGCGGACTTGGCAAAGTCGTACGCTTTTTTGATCTCTGCGTACTTGTCCGGATAACTTTTTCTCAGTTTTACAAGCAGCTCGTCCATATCCCTTGCCTCGCGATCTTGTCGCATACGCGTATGCGGTCAAACTACGTTTTATATCTGTATATTTTATATCAATAAATAAAATATTTCAATACTTAACGCAAATTATGGCGCGTTTTTTGAGCATATGTTGCGATACACGGCGGAATTTTCCAGCTTGACGCGCGAATTTGAGACTTTCAGCTGTCCTCTGTCCGCCACATTCACAAGCCCGAGTTGCGCAAATATCCTCATCGCGATCAAAAAATCTCTCTCGCTGACCTTATAGCGCGAACATATCGCCCGATACAGCTTGTTGATGTTGCTCGCCCTGTCGAGTCGCTTTGCCTGCGCGGCAAGTTCTCTGTACAGCGCGCGCAAAACGTCGTCGCTCACATACGGACGATCTATCTTCGATCCTCCCAAAGTATAGCACTTCGCGCTTTTTGCGATGTGCGCGACATAACCCTCGCAGATGGGGTTCCCCACGATGATCACGTTGGAATAGAATCCGAAATCAAACACACTGCAAGGACACAGCAAAACGGCGTTCTCGGGATCAAGAGAGGGAGTCCCGCCTACGTACAGCGGAAGCGCCGCCGCGCTTGGACAAAGTTTTGTCAGCCTGTCGACGTCGGAGCGCCCGAAACACACTATCAACGTGCCAAACGGCTCCGCCAACATTTTGTCGACGTCCTCCGCGGATATCTCGCGCGCGTACGCCTCGCCCTCATAATCAAGCTCGTGAACGTTGAGGCACGCCGCGTCGCCGTCGGAGAGAGTCAGCTCTCCCAGTTTGAAGGAGCGCACGAGCGCCTGCGCCGTGACGTTGTTTTGAAATACGTTCAGCCCGAGCGTGACTTCCATATCCATCTTGCCAGCATTGTACGCGAGCGCCTCAGAAAAGCGCGAAAAGCCAAGGATGTCGAGATTTTTGCCCGAAAATTTGACGTGTTGCGAAAATCCGATATGTTCGAAATCGAAATCGCCGTCCTTGATCAAAAAAGTCGGCTTGGGATTTTGATATCCCGTCGGCTCCATAAGTTCAAGCTCCTTTGCGAAGCTCAAAAAATTTATGTCCTTGGTCAGCTCCATCTCGCACACGACGCGCGGGATAAATTCGGAAAGTTTATGCTCGGCGAGTATGCGCCTGTTGGCTTCCTCTCTGAAAGCCTCGAAGTTTTCTAGCCTCATCCCGACGCCCGCCGCCTGCGCGTGACCGCCGAATGTCGTGAAATATTTGCTCAGATCGCTGAAAAGTTCGAAAATATTGACGCCTGACACGCTTCTTGCGCTGCCCTTGAGTTCATCGCCGTTCTTTGCGAACAGCACGGCGGGACGCTTGAATTCCTCGACGAGCCTCGCGGCGGCGATACCCAAAATGCCCGCCTCCCAATTGTCCTTGTACAGCGCGATGATCCCCGTCTTGTTGAAGTCAGTGCCTTTGAGCATAGCTTTGGCTTCCTCAACGGCGACTTCGCACATATCCTGCCTTTTGAGGTTGTCTCGCGCAAGCTCTTCGGAGAGCGTCTTGAGCATAAAATAGTCGCTCTCGAGAAAAAGCCCCACGACCTTCATCGCCGAGCCGAGCCTGCCCGCCGCGTTGATGCGCGGAGCCAATTTGAACATAATGTCCTGCGAGGTTATCTTCTCGCTGCCGATGAGCAGTTTGACGCCTCTTCTGGGATTTTCGACAAGTCTTTTCAACCCGAAATAGGCGATGATCCTGTTGTCTTTGAGCAGAGGAACGACGTCCGCGATCGTGGCGATCGCCGCAATATCGATGTATTTTTGCGCCTCTTGAGGAGATGAGAGCGCCTCGACAAGTTTGAGCGCGACTCCCGCGCCGCACAGCTCGAAAAACCCTTTGCGCTCGAGCTTGGGATCGACGATAAGACAATCCGGCAACTTATCCTGCGGCTCGTGGTGATCCGTGATGATGACGTCCACGCCCTTCCCCTTGATGAAATCCACCTCTTCCACGGTTTCCGCCACCCGGATGGAGAGATCCCCCAGGTTTCCGATGGGGGTGGCGACCAGATATAACGTTCCTGCCATGGCGGCGTCCTCCTT